>CAZEWE010000171.1:0-5158 GCA_964515765.1 uncultured Methanospirillum sp.
CGACCCTCCGGTATCAAAGGTAAAACCCTTAGTCGTTTGGGATCTGCACAATCCCCCTGGCCGTCTCTCCTGCTCCAGAACGGTAACGTCCTTTCCTTGTAATGTAAGAATGCGTGCCAGTGTTAATCCACACAGCCCGCCGCCAAGTATTAATGTCTTCATAATCTTGAAAATGAAAAGGTGATTTTTGCTAAACCATGCATAATTCGGGATATCATGATATCATATCTTCAATATGACATATAACACAAAAAAAAGACTGCCGGAATTTATGAGATATCAGATGATCGGGAGATATCAGAATCTGCCTTCAGCTTCATATTTCTCTTTTCGGGGATTTAACCCAATAATCCTGCTATTATGTATGTTTGTAAGTGACTGCCTGATGAGATCGACAACACCTGTCTCAATTATCTCTCCATGTCCTGGATAGATAATATGAAATTTTTTCTTTGCCAGTTCTTCAAATCCGTGAACAAATGTTTTTTCATACGTGTTATCAGTACCCCAGATCATCACCGGAGTATCACCGGAGAAGAGAATCTCTTCTTCAGGGCAGTAAATGCAGACTGAATCGGATGTATGGCCTGGAATTGAAACAATTTCAAAATGATACCTGCCACAGCTGATAACATCACCATCGGTTAGAATCTGGTCTATTCCTGTTGTATAGGGTGATGATGCGTACACTACCGCCTGAAACTCTTCTTTAATCTCTTTTATAAGACGTGCGTGATCGTAATGATTATGGGTGAGTATTATTTTGCTCACCGGGCTTGTGCCGATCTCCTTCTTTTTCTCACGTAGATATTCGAGGATTGCAGGATCACATCCGGTATCGATGAGCACCCCGCCCTGAGCCGCTCCATCACAACAGCAAAGCCATACATTGGATGTGTACACAGCACTCTTCTCGGTAAGATTGAAAATCTCCATCTCTTACACAATCCTGCTGTGGCGAATGTTCCTGAGTGACTCTTCCATCAGGTGAGGGACTCTGTAGGTGATCTGATCTCCATGTCCGGGGTATATGGTCTTTACTTCAGCAGATACAAAGAGTTCATATGCGTCCAGAAATTGCGATGTAAACTCTCCATCATGAGAGTAAATTCTCATTGGTACATCTCCGGAAAAGAGCAGTTGTTCTTCTTCACAGAGAATGCATACGGAGTCATCACTGTGGCCTGGTGCATAGACTGCAATACAGGTTTGTTCTCCGATCTGAATCTTCTGCCGGTCAGCAAGTGGCGTGATATTATCATTTCTGCTGAGTGGATGAGCATACCCCTGCGGGCTGTATTTTTCTCTGATTTTTGGCAACATGCCGGCGTGATCAAAATGTGAATGGGTCAGGATAACCTGCTCGACGGGACGTTTCCCAAGACCGCATCTGATCTGTTCCAGTGATTCCAGGATTGTCGGGTCCCGTCCGACATCGATGAGCGTATTCAGGTCTGATAATGAATGGTATGTCCCGCAGATATGCCATACATTGGATGTATAATACTCACTCTGTTCCGTTAGGTTTCGTACCAGCATAGATCTCTTTTTTCCTGAATATCTGTGCGTTCATGACAATCTGATCAAAGAGCCCATTCAGTTCATCTGGAAGTTTCTGTGTGTGCTCATGAAGCATAAAACCCCCCTGTTCAAGGGCATTGTAGAACATATTCCAGACCTTTAGTCGCTCTTCAGCAGAGAAATGGAGCAGAACATTTTTACAGATGATCATGTGGATGCCGGTTCTGATGGGTTCAAAGGTCAGGAGATCGTGTTTTTTAAACTCAACCGCATTGCGGATTTCATCGGATATATACACATACCCTGGATCTGCCGGATCTGTCCTGAAGTATGCCTGAAAAATCTCGTGAGGGATACGCTGGAGGTCCTTTTCAGGATACCGTCCGGTTCCGATTATCTGCACATACTGGTTATAGGTGTCAATATCAGTCGCGTAGATCTTCACATTTCTGAAGAGATGTGGGCCCATCCGCTCCCGCAGAAGGATGGCAAAGGTATAGGGTTCCTGACCCATGGCACATCCGGCGCTCCAGATGGTTATAGACCGTCTGCTTTGCACAAAGGGTAGAAAATGATCAATTGCAAGATTTAACGTCTGGGCATCGCGAAAGAAGAATGTAAACGCCATGGTAACCTTCTTTGTGTTTCTCTGCTCTGAAATTGCATACCTTCCCGATCACCTGATGACCAGTATCCGGCGGGTAAGACTTTTATGTACGCGTTGTTCGTAATATCCGATGATCTCACAATGCTGATAAGCCAGCGGTCTGATGTCCTGATGGGTGACCAGCACAGAATGGTTGCCCTTCTTCACCACCCGCTTTATCTCGGTGAGTGCCTGATGATAGAGATCATTGAGCCCGTTTCCGATAATGGTAACCGATTGCCCATACGGAAGATCTGATACCACGTGATCGATGGAGCCATCAGGGAACGGGAGGTATCGGGCATCAGCAACTCCTGCCATTGCAGCGGACAGGTTTTTTCTGCTTCCTGCAATCATCTCATGGTCTGCATCAGTTCCTGCAGCATTGCATCCGATAAGTGACGCTTCAATTAATGTTCCCCCGGTCCCACAGAACGGGTCAAGTACCCATTCACCGGGCAGTGCTCCTGACATATTGATGAGTGCCCGGATCATTCGTGGCATCATGACACCCGGATGAAAGAATGGCCGGTTTCCCGGTTTTCTGGTATGGTACGGGGACCGGTCAAGTTCCCAGATGAGTTCTCCGAAGTAGCATGTTCCGCCTGCAATGACTACTCTGAAGACTCTTTCCGGTGATGAGACTGATACCTGCCCCTTCACATAGGAGCCGATTAGTCGTTCAAGTTCTCCGGATGATGTGTCCATACCATGGTCTGCCATCTTTTTGACTCTGCCACAGAAGGGTTCGGGTGAGGTGATATCAAGGTCCTTTAACATCTGAATAAATGATTCTTTATCAGCCGGACATGTCCCGATATAGGTCATTGCCGCGTGAGTATAGGCAAACCTGTTTATGATTTCTATGGATGGCGCCTCAGCAATCAGTACCTGGGTATTCTGCTCGAAGACCGGAAGAATTGCTTTTACTTCTTCTACGGGGATTGCAGGGTGTTCCCCGGATAATTCAAGGATGAGTTTCACTCATGCTCCTATAGAGTATTGAAAAAAATCAGGCGGCAAATGCATTTTCTATGGTAGAGAGGATGACTTCTTTTGTAAAGGGTTTTACAATATATCCCTTGGCACCAAGAGAGAGAGCCTCCTGCACATGAGAGGACTGCTCAGAGGCTGTGCACATCAGAACGCGGGCATCAGGATCTATTTCCCTGATCTTTTTCAAAGCTTCAAGGCCGTTCATATCCGGCATCAGAATATCGAGAATTACCAGGTCAGGTTTTACCTTTTCGTAGAGATCTATTGCAATCTGACCTGTTTCAGCCTCTCCAACTATCTCGTGTCCTCCTTTAGTGGCCATGATACCTACAAGCCGCCTCATGTATCCTGCATCATCAACAAGGAGGATCCGCGCCATGTACTTTGTACTTTTCCTGCAGAAACGTTTAAGCGTTGTGATAGGTGGGGACAAAAAGAGGGAAGGGGTTATCCCCCAAGGATAGATTCGAAGAACCCTTTCTTTTCATTTCCTGATCCTCCCTGGTTTTTTTTACCTTCGAGTTCGAGGATCTTTTCGTAGAGTTCTTTGGCTTCTCCGCTCACATGTTTCGGGATGACGACTTCGACCTCAACCAGCAGGTCACCAGGTCGGCCCCGTTTTCTGACACCTTCCCCGGATATCCTGAGCTTTTTACCTCCCTGAGTTCCTGCAGGGACTTTTACTTCCAGATGTCTGCTGTCTATGGTCGTAACCTCAACAGTGGTTCCCAGAACTGCCTGGGCCGGTGTTATCTGAATCTTTGTCAGGAGGGTATCGCCATCCCGATGGAACCGGGGTTCTGGTTTGACATGGATTTCAATATACAGGTCTCCGTTTGGTGCTCCATGATCCCCTGCCTCCCCATATCCTTCAAGACGGAGACGCATCCCGGTATCTACGCCGGGTGGAACATGGACCGAGACCTTTCTTCTGATTTTTTCATGTCCGGACCCTTTACATTTGGAACAGGGTTTTTCAGCAACCTTCCCCTTGCCATGACAGAGGTCACAGGTGGATTGTCTGACAAAGTTTCCGAACGGGGTCTGGGTTGCCTGTCGTACCTGTCCGGACCCTCCGCATTTTGGACATTGTTTAGTCTTTTTCGTCTCTGAACCCGAGCCATCACAGGCTGTACAGGATTCAGCGTGCATGACTTCTATCTCACGGTCTGCACCAAATACGGCATCCCGAAGGGAGACCTCGATCCGCATGAGAAGATCGTCTCCCCGTCTTGGGCCCCGCTGACGTCCGAATCCCCCGAAAATATCTCCGGCAAAGTCAAAGATATCACCAAAACCGGAGAAGTCGGCATTGAATCCTCCGCCATATCCTCCACCGCCATACGATCCTTTTGAGGCGTTGGTAAAGGCTTCATGTCCCATCCGGTCATACTGCTGCCGCTTCTGTGCATCGGACAGGACACTGTATGCCTCGTTAATTTCTTTGAATTTATCCTCTGCTCCCGGATCTTTATTCACATCCGGATGATATTTTCGGGCCAGGCCCCGGTATGCCTTTTTAATCTCGGTATCATCGGCATTGCGGGACACGCCAAGGATATCGTAGTAATCTCCCGCAGCCATTTTTTATACTCACTCCTTCTTTTCAGTGAAGTCTGCATCCACGACATTTTCATCAGAAGCAGAGGAGGAGCTGCCCTCTCCTTTCTGTGCTGCCTGCTCTGCCTGGACTTTCTGATATATCTTGGTGGTAACTTTAAAGACTGCCTCGGTCAGTTCTTCCATCTGCTTTTTAATGGCGTCAGAATCTGTTCCTTCAAGTGCAGTCTTCATCTTTGCGATCTGGTCCTGGATGTTTGTCTTGTCGTCCTCTTCGATTTTATCTTCACTCTCTTTCAGAAGCTTTTCTGCAGAGAAGACAGCCATATCTGCGTTATTGCGGATCTCAATCTCTTCTTTCTTCTTGTTGTCTTCCTCCTCAAACTTCTTGGCATCATCGACCATACGCTTGATCTCATCCTCAGAGAGTTTCTT
>CAZEWE010000172.1:0-5154 GCA_964515765.1 uncultured Methanospirillum sp.
CATATATGATTGAAAATATTACGACCAATCAAATACTCGAAGAAGGTTTTTTCCTGTACTGGGGGATCCAGACTGGCTCCATTTGATTCCTGTCATGAATCCTGAAGATTACACTATTCATGGTCTTCGAAGCATGACATAAGGGGACGAGGATTGAGGGTGATTTTTATAGATCTTCATGCGTTGACAATGTTCCAGAAATTTCAGCACTGTTCAAAACTTCTGATTATTGCGATATCCGGGGTTTATACGAATTATCTTGTCATGAACTCACCACTGAGTCTATTAATATTTTTAAAAAATAATATTCACAGATGTCTCTGCCATAACGTAAACCATTATCTATATATTAAAACCATCTCCAATCCTAACCTATGGTGCTCTCCCCTCTTTTCCGAATAATCGGAATGGTTTTACTCATTTCCATTCTCTGCCTTATATTCCCGGTAATGGCCGGAGATAAGTACTCTTCAGGGCAGCCAGATATCTCTGCCGCAATAGTCGGAAGCAATGAACTTCACACCGGTGAGCAGATGGATCTTACTATTGCTCTCTCCAATTCCGGTGTATTTACTATGAAATTTGTGGATGAGGGAGCAATCACTCCTGATTATCTCCCGACAACTGCCCTTTCCCTCTCAGCCGGCCTTGGTCCAGGGAAGAGTCCGGTTCAGATAACTGCTGATCCGCAAATCCTGGGTGATATCAGATCCGGAGAGGTTGCTCAGGCCACTTTTCCTGTTACTGTTCCGGACTCTGTACTAACCGGTTCGTATCTGCTCCCCCTGACCGTCTCGTACCAGTACATGGACCAGGCGACCCAGACCGGAATTGATGATATCGAGTACTCATTCAAGACGGTGGAAAAAACCCTTACTCTTCCGGTGACCATCAGACCTGCGGTGACCCTTGAGATAACCTCGGTTGATTCTGGCGATCTAAATGTGGGGGGAGAAGGACACATCGTCATCACCGCCCGGAATATTGGATCAGATACCGGAAAAGAAACGGTGTTTGTTCTTGAACCGGTTGGAAACAGTCCCATTATTCCGTATCAGGATAGTATTTATGTGGGGAATTTCCCGGAGGGAGGGAGTGCAACCCTTTCTTATAAAGTATCAGTTGCTACCGATGCTGATCCATCCATACAGTACCCCCTGAAACTCTATGCATCATATACCGATTATCAGGGTCTTCCTGCAGAAACCGGGAAAAAAGATGTGAGTGCAGGTTTCAGCCCAAAAGTCACCTTTGCAGTCATAAGTGATCCTGAAACGCTGAGTTCGGGTAAAAAAGGAGAGATTGCAGTAGAATATAAGAATACAGGTTTGGTTCCTGTTTATAATGCTCAGGCAGGTATCAATATTGTTGACCCCTTCACCAGTGAGGATGACCAGTCTTATCTTGGAACGATTAAGCCCGGAGATACTGCAACTGCCCGGTTTAAACTGAATGTAAATGGCGGAGCTACTATCAAACAATATGCTCTGGATTCAGAAATCAAGTATACTGATGTGAATCTGACCGAATATGTATCAGATCCTATCAAGGTTCCGGTCCAGGTTACTGATTCATCCGGTGGAGATCTTATCCTGCCAGGATTCATTCTCATTCTTATCCTCATCGGTGGAGGGTATCTGTATTACCGGCGAAAACAGATGTGACGGTGCCACCATGAATGAACCGTTGCTCACAAAGACCTGGCATCATACAAATTCAATGAGAATAATCCGGATGATTCTGATGATATGGCTCATCCTGTCTCTTAGTTCACTCTCGGTATCTGCCGTACCGGTCCCCTTTGGAGAGCCGGTATATGTCGCAACTATTACGGGCTCAAGTGAATTGGAACCAGGAAATATCACCCCTCTTACCATATCAGTGCGAAATACCGGTCATGCTCCGGAACTGATCCTGGACCCGGATGATCCCGTTCTTTCCAGTCCTGCAGTCGGTTATGGGGTTACACTCACTCTTCAGCCGGGAACTGCCCCGGTTGATATTCCTGCAAATCCTCTTACCATTCCAATCCTCCCCCCTGATACCAGTGTTCCTATTACCTTTCCGGTCATTGTCCCTGCTGATGCTACCGCCGGATCATATCATCTTGCTCTGCGTATCGATTCACAATACGCCCAATCGGTTGCGATGGCAGATCTCTCAAATGTCTTCACCTATACAGATCTGAATCTGACCCTGCAGATCCCGGTGAGTGTGAAAAGCGTTGTCAGGGCCCAGGTAGATGATATTTCCGTTTCTAATCTCTCTCCCGGTCAGGATGGGCGAATAACGGCAAAAATCAGAAATGTCGGACAATATGCCCCAAAAGATGCTACCGCTGAACTGGTTGTGAGTACACCGGGTCTGCTCAGCCCCTACCAGGGCACCTATTTCCTCGGAACTTTCCCTCCAGGGGAAGAACGAACGGTTGAGTGGCGGGCATCAGTGCAGGATACCATTGATACCACCTCTATCCCAGCTTCTCTTATTATCTCCTATGAAGACAAGAACGGAATTTGGACCAGTTCACATCCGGTTGCTATCGGGATTCCTGTGGGAAAAGGACCAAAATTTACTCTTACCTATGATAAGCCGGTTATTGAACCGGGAGGATCCATATCGGTCAGGGTTATCTATACGAATGTGGGTGATGCCCCGGCATATGATGCTGCTGCAAAAATTGTCCCTATTGCACCGCTTTCTTCTCCACAGTCCAGTATCATGCTGGGAACCATTCTCCCGAATGACTCTGCCGAGGCAGTGTATGAAATTGACCTTGACAGTTCTGCTTTGGTAAAACCGTATGGACTCCTTACGGATGTTAAATACCGCGGTGAGGATAATCTGATTGCACTCTCTGATCCCATGCAGATAGAACTGGAAACAACAGATCCCGGTCTGGTAACGATGCTGATCTCCCCCCTGTCCCTGGTAATTCTCCTGGGAATTTTCCTCATCGGAGGGTATTATTCCTTGAAACGGAAAGGGAGACTGGTCTGATGATCACTCTGCTGAGAGGCTGATAATGTCTCTGGTTAATCGTTTTTACGAAAAAGTAGCAGATCTGGTCATTGCAAAACCAGCCGGTGTCCTTCTGGTGATGGCTCTTCTGTTTCTTGCATCATTCACCGTTATTGGCAATCTCTCCATGGATTCAGGCTCAGATATCATTCTTGCAGCCGATGATCCGTCGATGATCTGGTACAATACCTACACCGATGATTATTCTCTTGAAAAAATTGTCCTCCTCTATATTAATGCTCCACAGCCGTTGGATTTTACTCTGCTTCATGATCTGCTGGTTATGGAGAGAGAGATCTCCCGGATTCCTGGTGTTATCGGAACTCAGACGGTGGCAGATGCTATCGTTGCGGCACATGGAGGAACTCTTCCCCAGACTAATGCAGAGATTACTGCCGTTTTCCAAAAACTGCCAAAATCGGATCAGGAATCACTGGTTCCGGATTCCCTGCACATGCTTGGCATGATAACTGCCCGGGGGGATCCATCCGCCCTCCTCTCTCCAATCCAGACGATTATCGACAATGCTGTTCTTCCTCCTGGTGTCACGATTGAGGTTTCCGGAACTGACGCTTTTAATGATCAGATGCTCGACAATATGACAACAGAGATTGTTGTTCTTATCCTGGGTGCATTTTCTCTGATGTTTGTCGGCCTGTTCGTTTTATTTGGATCGGTCAGGTACCGCCTCCTTCCCCTGGTTTTTGTTCTTACCGCTCTCGTGTACTTGTTTGGTATTCTGGGGGCGTTACGAATTCCAATGAATATCGGGGCCATTGGTGCATTTCCTGTCCTTCTTGGTCTGGGGATTGATTATGCTGTTCAGTTCCAGTCCCGCCTGAATGATGAACTTCTTACTTCTCCGCTTCCGGTTGCGATACGGACCACTATCTGTAATACCGGGTATGCCGTGCTCAATGCCATGATAGCAACCGCTCTGGGATTTATCGTTATCTTTATCACTCCGCTCCCGATTCTGACCGGGTTTACGCAGACTGCAATAATCGGCATTATTTGTGCATATGGAGTGACACTCTTTGGATTCCCCGCCCTTGCGATCCTGATTGACTATAAACCCAAGGTCAGGGTTTCCAGTGGTTTTAATCTGTTTGATAGATACAATCAGATTCTTTCTAAAATGGCTCTTCATATCGCCAGAAGACCGTTTGTTCTCCTGGTTCTTGTGATGATGTTAGCCGGAGTGGGAATGGTCATTGATGATCAGATAGCGATTGATACCTCGGAAAATTCGATGGTTCCTCCTGATATGCCTGCAAAAGTTGTCATGGATAAAGTAACTGCTATGCTCGGATCTCAGACTCCGGTAGAACTGCTTATTACTGCTCCGGATGTGACAACGCTTGATGTTATCCGTTGGATGGACCGGTATGGAAATTTCATCCAGGACGTGTACCCTGATAAAATAATCGGGGTATCCGGGATTTCAAGCCTGATAAAACAGTATAATAATGGCACTCTCCCGTATTCGCAGACAGAATTAAATCAGGTCATGGCGGTGATTCCGGCACATGAGAAAAGACAGTATCTTGATGGTATTACTTCCGGGCTTCTGGAATTACAGACTGTTGATCTCACTTCCCAGGAATCGAGTGATATGAGAAAGGTCATTCTTGATACCCTGGGATGGGTTGAGACTCCTCCCGGACTTACGGTCAGGACGACCGGTGATTTTGAAATAAATGCGATTACACTGGATTACATTGTATATTATAAGCCACTGATGACCGGGCTTGCGTTTCTGATTATCTTCCTCTTCCTGCTTGTTGCATACCGGCACATAGTGGCAGTTGCCCCGCTGTTTCCCATTATCTGTGTTGTTGGGTGGAATGCCGTTGTCATGTGGATTTTTTCGATTGACTACACGTTCATTACGGCATCACTTGGAGCAATTACCATTGGTGTCTCCTCAGAATATACTATCCTGATGATGGAACGGTACCTGGAGGAGAAGGAGACCAGTCCAGATCCCCAGACTGCTATTCAGAACGGTGTACAAAAGATTGGAGCCTCGGTTACTGTATCCGGCCTTGTGACTGCATTCGGGTTTTCAGCCTTGCTCCTGTCATCGTTTCCTATTATTTCTAATTTCGGGATCATGACGGTAATTGCGGT
>CAZEWE010000173.1:0-5130 GCA_964515765.1 uncultured Methanospirillum sp.
GTCATGATCAGGGCTGACGCTGCCGTCTCCAGTAGAGGAATCCTGCTCCGGCCAGGACCACCAGTATCAGAAGGATTATCATCCCTGACCCGTCTCTTTCACCAACAAAGACATGGAGCGGTATAACCTCTTCATGAATCCCGAAATCGTCCTTGTATTTGATGGTCAGATCAAATGGGATGTCCCCGGCCTGTGTTGCTTTGAGAGTGAATACTGCTGGTGCATCATTATCCGGTCCTATGGTTCCGACAAATGCCTCTTTTGTCCCTTCAAAGGGAATATCCAGGGTTGCCCTGACTGATTTCGCCTTGTCAGTTCCGGTATTTTCTATTCTGCAGACCAGGCTGAACATATCACCAACAAATATCTGCTCAGGATCAAGGATTTGTTTTGCAATCCCCAGCTCTCCGGTCCCCTGAATGAGTATTCCAATCTGTTCATTCTGCACAAGCCTGGTTCCGTCTGCATTCAGGTAGGAGATGCGTACCGGAATCTGCCTGATACCGATGGGAATGTCATTATCAGACTGGAATGAAAGGGTTACGGCTTTGCGATCTCCTGATTTCAGTTCACGGATAAACTGCCGTTCAGGACTTTGTGAGGAGAGTGAGGTGTTTGGGGTTATTATCTCCACGGTGATATCATGAGCTGCTGCAAGTCCCTCATTCTGCAGATCAAGCGTTACATCAAAGGCACTTCCTGGCGTTATGTTCACGGGAACCGATCTTGAGAGACGGATAGATGGCTGCTTGATGAGGGTATGTCTGGTGTTAACATTGACCGGGACCGGATATTTTACACTCTCTGCTCCTCTGACCCGAATCCAGACTTCAGGGAAGTAGAGTCCTTCACGATCAGGTGCCTGGACCAGAAAGGTCAGGGTTGTTGACTGACCTGGGCCAATCTCTCCGATGTCCTGGTACCATCCGGATAACACGGTAAAGTCGGTAGTCTTGAGTATTGCAGATTCAACGAAGGCATTGACCGGGACCGTTTTTGACTGTGGAGCCATGTCTGCCTGACTGCCTGGCTCGGTTGCCGTCTTTGATGCCTGCATGGCGGTATTTGCAAGGGTCACCTCTATGGTTCCAACGTCGTGGGGAAGAATGACATCCGGTGATATTTTATATCCGGTTATGATGACGGTGGGTTCGGTTGAGGCCACACAGGCAGCTGGTACCAATATCAGCATCAAAACCACAATAAGGAAAAAGAATGAGAATTTATTCTTTATTTGGGGCATATATCACATATCGGTATTTACCTACTTAATACTTGGCAGGTCATCTGACCCATCTGTGTTCCGGTTTTATGGTGATATTTCAATTATTGTTGAGCCAATCATAAAACCTTTACATCACGGATACGAAATAATACATGAGATTTTAAGGGCTCAACGAGAAATTTATGAAGTTGTCAGAATACATTTCTATACCGATGACACGAACCATGTTTTTCATTGTTTGTGCCTTTCTTCTCTTCACCGGGGTATGTGCTGCTGAACCCGGTAATATGTCGGCAGGTGCTGCTGATCCGAATGCCATTCATTTCTTTTACACTCCTCTGTGTAGTTCCTGTCATAAGGTCATGCCCTTTATTGAGGAATATGCAGGAGCACATCCGGATACAGCCATCTTATACCATAACATCGGCGATAACCAGGACGATGTCCTCCTTTTTGAGAATTTCCGAAAGATGCATCCGGATAAACAATTATTTGTTCCTGTTGTCTTTGCCGGGGATCAGGTGCTCATCGGTGAGGATGAGATCTTTTCACAATTTGAGGAGACGGCCCGGGTTTTTTTGGATCAGACGGGAAGTGATACCGCCTCAAATCTTTCTGCCATGGATGAGGCCATTACCATTAATCCAGGGATTCTTCTGCTTGCAGCATTAGGCGAAGGGTTTAATCCCTGTGGTCTGCTGGTTCTTGCCCTCCTGCTGGTGTCATTAATGGCGTCAGATTCGAGAAAAACGATCCTGCTCGTTGGATCTGCATATATTCTGGCTTTCTTCATCGTCCGGGTTTTATCAGGATTTGCTATCTTCTCGGTCATACAGATTCCGGGAGTCGCTCACCTGTTTCTCATCGCTGCCGGTGTTATCGCGATAATTGCCGGTATCTTCCAGATTAAGGATGGATTATTAAAGAAAAAGAATGCCCTGTTCTCAATACCCCAATCAAAAAAATCTTCCATCTCGAAATACCTGAAGATAGCAAGCCTTCCTGCAGGGTTTATTGTGGGTGCATTAACCGGCCTGTATGGAATGGCCTGTACGGTCGGGATATATATCTCGATACTTGGGATGATCTACCAGGACGTCCAGTCAGGAGTTCTGTACCTTCTTGCATACAATATTGTCGTCGTCCTTCCGCTCATCGCTATTCTTCTCCTGGTGCTCTTTGGCCTGTCTCCGGAACGGCTGAATTCATGGCGGGATGAGAGAAAGTCTCTGCTTCGGATAATCATCGGTGTTATCATGCTTGTTATGGGAATAATTATCCTGGTTCCGTTATTTCTGTAACTTCACCTTTTTTACTTGGTATCAGATCTGTTTTTCCTTCCCTGAGTACTCGGCAGATAGTATTTCACCAGGCAGGTGAGGAGGGATAAACCGGTATATTGATAGCCGGAATCAGACAGAGTACCATACCGATGAAAAAAGCAGAGAGTCTGGTATGTATTCTGCTCTATGTATTAGCGATAGTTACTCTTCTTCTGATTCCTGCATGTTCAGGAGCAATTTTTCTGAAGGATGGGACTGAAATTTCCCGGGATGGAATTGGTGATTGGATTCAAAACAGTCCTGGATCAGACGCTCCCTTTCCGGTGGAGTTTTTTTACAGTACGAGTTGTGGGTCCTGCCGTGATGCCCGGGAGTTCCTTTTGTCTTACCAGAGAAAGCACCCTTCTGTCCAGGTTGAATTCAGAAATCTGGTCCTGAACGGAGAGAACAAAGAGTTATTCAATACATATAAAAATCAGTTCAGGTATGAGAAGATATCATACCCGGCGGTGTTCATTGGGGATGTAGGAATTACCGGGAGTAGTGATATCATCCATGCAACTGATGTTGTTGTGAATGCGTATCAGAACCGATGATTATGAACAAAATCCCCCGCATCCACATCCTTTCGATGAACTCTTCTTCTCCGTGCCCGGCTCTCCTCCCTTCAATCATCAGAACCCCGAGTTTCCGAATATGAATCCGGCGAGGGTTGAACATATGATGACAAGGACTGCATAAACTCCGGTCTTTTTCGGTCCCATGACCTTTGAGAGGACCAACAGGCTTGGCAGACTCACACTTGGTCCGGCCAGGAGGAGAGCAAGAGCAGGTCCCTTTGCCATGTTCCCGGAGAGATACCCAAGAGTGGTCCTGATGATGGGGACTTCAAGGAGGGTGGGCATATACAAAATTGCACCGATAAGAGCGGCAATAAAGTTTGATGAAAGTGAATTGTCTCCGATGAAAGGTCTGAAGGTTTCAGGAGGCAGGAAGTAAGAGAGCATTCCGAGGACAAACGTTCCAATCAACAGGATGGGAACGATCTTTTTTGTCAGATCCCATATCTCATATCCCCATTCAGTACCCTCATCTCTGCTAAAATAATATATGAGCAGGAAAGCAACTGCCATGGAAAGGATATATACAATCATGAGTCTGATGAACACGTCCAGTTGAGACGTTGCAGGACCAATCCCGCTCCCTTTTTTGAGGATACCGGCAAACATGGGAAGAATTGTACAGCTGCATACGGCAAGGACGGTTCCTGATAGTGCTGCAATTCCATAACTAACCGATTTTTTCGCATCAGGGCTGAAGTATTTCAGGATGGCTTCCTTTTTTACAAACGCTGCGATTGCCCCGGCGATAAAAAAGGCAGGGATGAGACAGGTGAGCACATGCTCACTAACGTACTCCTACAGCGTAGTCCATCCGGTCATGAGCGTTCCCATGATGAGATCAATCATGAGTCTTCACCCTCGTTCGGTTGGTTTCTTCTCATATACCTGATAACCCGATTCCCATTCTGTCTCTGTACTCCTATTCTATACATCCTGTCAATCACCGCATCCTTTCCCATACTCTCGCGAGGTTTTTCATTTCTCCTGAAAATGGCCAGTATCATGAAACGGTCTCATACATGCACCATTTATCAGATCAGTGGCATTCTGGAGATGGGGCCGGTTTCAACAATTATTGAAATGGATCCAGTACCCAGATAATTATATGCATTTCATAAAATGTTGAAATATTCGCTCATGTCAGAAGAAATGACTGAACAAAGGATTCTTCCGGAGAAAATCAATGATTTCCGAGATTATCTCCTGGGTTTTCTTCTGGTTCGTCTGATACTCCAGTATGGTACCTAGGTTATTCCTGATATCCTGAGTTCCTTCAAGGGTGAGGTTACCGACCATCAAGGAAATCCCAGGTCATATGACAGGCACTGCAATGGGTATTCCAGAAGAAGATAACCTGACCTGGCTTTAGATCCCCACGGACCAGGGTTTCGTCCGATCTGATGTATTCAGTCAGAGAGCCTGACTCAATCTCCTCTCCGGTGATAGAATAGATAGCAGCGGATGCCGGGAAAGCCCCCAGGAAAATTATTGCAATCAGAATAATGAAGAAGAGAAAAATTGGTGAATTATACGTATTCATGTTATCTTTCAGAGCAGAGTGACAGGGCCTTTCTTCCAAGATCGGTGAGCTCGTAAATGATCCAGTTCCCTTGTGATGTCCCTTCAATAAGTCCAATTGTACTGAGCTTCTTTAAGTGATACGAGAGCCTGGTATCGGATATCCTGAGCAATTCCCTGATAATACAGACACAGAGGGGCTGATATGAAAGCATCGAGAGGATTTTTATCCGGAAAGGATCGGAAAGGGCTTTGAAAAGAGATACATTATGGAATACCAATTCAGGTGGCATCACAAGTTTAGAAAGCCCATCCAGACCTCCGATTGACGTCAGGGGCTGCAGAACTTCAGGAGGAATTTTACTTGGGACGATAGCATCTGCATCCTCCTTTCTGCAAACGGCCTTATGCATGGTACATATATAGTTAATGGCGCGATATTCAAGAATCTTTGCACCGTATGAACCATCCCGATAATGTT
>CAZEWE010000174.1:0-5068 GCA_964515765.1 uncultured Methanospirillum sp.
CGAGTTTCATATTCTGGTCGTACTGGTTGGATACATAGCCTGAAATACTTCATGTGCATGATCCTCGATCACGGCAAAGAGATCTCCACCATGTGCATCCATCGCTACCGTGAGCGGGAGCTTGTCGAGCTCAATAACCCAGACCGCTTCTGCCATCCCAAGTTCAGGATAATGAACTCCGGTAAGTTTCATCCGGGCTGCTGCAAGATTTGCGCACCCTCCGGTAAAGGCAAAATATACTGCCCTTCCTTTGAGTTGCTTTCGGACCTCCGCCGACATTCCCCCTTTTCCGATAATCCCTCTGACTCCGGCATCCAGCATAAATCCGGTCAGACGGTTCATCCTGGCAGAGGTCGTCGGACCTGCAACAACAATCCTGTTATCAGCAACAACCGGTCCACAGTGATAAACCACCGCCCCTTTTGGATCAAAGGGAAATCCATCCTCCATGATCTTAAGATGGGCCTCATCGCGTGCGGTGTAGACAGTTCCGGAGAGCGTTACCATCTCTCCTGCCTTAAGCGTGAGGACTTCGTCACCAAGTGGAGAAGTCAGGTGCCTCATAAAGAAACCTCCACGGTTGCCCGCCGTGCAGCCCAGCACTGGATATTGACTGCAACCGGAAGGGAAGCCGTGTGACATCCGGCAGTTATTACTTTCACGGCAAGGCAGGTGGTATCGCCCCCAAGCCCCATCGGACCAATTCCAAGTTGGTTTACCTGATCACAGATCTCCTGTTCATAAGGGGTCATCGTATCAACCGGCTCAAGCAATGCCTCTTTAGCCAGGGATGCAGCGACATCAAAGGTTCCCCCGATTCCAACGCCCAGAATAACCGGCGGACAGGGTCGCCCCCCCGCTTCCAGCATAGTCTCTACAACAAACTTCGGAATGCTGCTCTTGTCTGAGGGGTTCATCATCCGGATTCTGGACACGTTCTCTGATCCTGCTCCCTTGGGAAGGGCGGTGATGGTAAACCGGTCTCCGGTTTTCACGTGGACCGGAGGCATAGAAAGGCCTGTGTTTGTTTTGGTATTTTCACGGCTCAGGGGATCAACAAGATTTGGGCGTAATGGAATATGCTCCGTGGCATTTTCAATTCCGGTAAAGACTGCCTGTTCCATATCAGCGGTCCATGTCATGCCATGAGGGATGGTTATATAGATTACAGGAATGCCGGTGTCCTGACAGAGCGGGGCTGAACGTTCTTCTGCAAGACAGATATTTTCAAGAATATTCTGGAGCTCCTGTTTTGCAACAATAACCGATTCCGTATTCAAAGCCTCTGTCAATCGGGCCTTCACATCATCAGGAAGAAATATTTCTGCATCACGGACTGCTTTCTCTGTAGCATCAGATATCCGTTTCAGAAGGTCAGGATCACCGGATTTTGACATACCAGATATATCTGTCCGAAAGGAGGTATAGAACTGATCCAATAGAATCGAAAAAAGAATTCAGGAAAATTATGATTCCTGTTTCATCTCAATGACGAGATGAGTCGGGGAGGGAAGCTTATGACCACCGTGACGGAGGGCATCCTTGATCTTTTCAACACCTGCTGGATTTGAAAAGACCGTGAAGATCTTCTGGTTCTGCTGGCAACGTGCTGCAGTTCCGACTGCCTTCCCAAATGCAAGGCGCATACCCTGTGACACACGGTCAGCACCGGCACCGGTTGCCTGCTTGTTCTCACGCAGGACATGGTGCGGATAGGTCCGCAGTTTGAGGTGGTAGTTCATACGCCCCAGTTCCTTGTTCAATTTCCTGTTAATGCTCATACGGGCTGCTTCAAGAGCGGAATGCCGGATCTGGCAGCTCTCATCCACAACCAGGGAAACTTCCATTGGAAATTCGCTTGTCAGGTTCCCCATATCAAAGTGAACGACTTTAACACCGGGGATACCTCCCATATATTCCTTGCGAGTATAGGCCTTCTTTGCAAGGTTTCTGTACATGCTGTTTGGTTTTCTGACCATGAACCCGAACTCCTGTATTGATATGTGCTTTTATAAATTGCCGGATTTACACTTAATCCTTTCTTCCTGTCGTTCCTCTTCCTCGATCATCTCGAGAAGACAACGCCTGAGATCAATAAACTCCTTGTTCGTCCTGTCACGTGGCCGTGATATCGGAATATTGACAATCTCCCTGATAACACCGGGCCGTGGAGACAGAACCACCACGCGATCAGAGAGGAACACGGCTTCATCACAACTATGTGTCACAAATAAAATAGTCTTCTTTTTTGTCTCCCAGATATCGAGCAGTTCACACTGCATATGGTTCCGGGTCTGGGCATCCAGAGCGCCGAATGGTTCATCCATCAGCAGAAGATCTGGATCAGTGGCAAGTGCCCGGGCTATTGCAACCCGCTGTCTCATTCCACCAGACAACTCATACGGATAACTCTGCTCAAACTGGGAGAGTCCGACAAGTGAGATGTATTTTCGTGCAATCTCCTGCCGTTCCTCTTTTGTAACTCCTCTCATCTGCAGCCCGAAGGCAACATTGGAGAGGACATTTCTCCAGGGAAACAGGGAGTACTCCTGAAACACCATCCCGACTTTCTGCCCCGGACCGGTGATGAGCGATCCATCAACCCGGACTTCTCCGGAATTGGCTTTATCAAGACCGGCGATAATCCGGAGCAGCGTGGTCTTACCACACCCGGACGGACCAACAAATGAGACAAATTCATCATCGGCAATGGAGAGGTTGATGTCTGAAAGCGCAACAACCCGGTCTCCATCCTCCTTCATAAATTCCCGGCAGATATGGGATATCTCCACACTGCCCATATCAGTTCACCTCTCCCTGGCGCCATTTCAGCAGGGTCCGGTTCATCCCATATCTGAAGATGTAATCGATAAGAAGTCCGATAAATCCCAGGATCAGCATATAGACCATGACCTTGTCCATCTGGTGCAGATTGTAGTACCACCAGATCTTCTGCCCTAGACCAAACCGGGATACCCCAAACATCTCTGCAGCCACAAGGCACATCCATGCAACTCCGCTCGCAATCCGAAACCCGGCTGCAAGGTGCGGTAATGCCGCGGGAATGGCAATGAACCGGATAAGGGCAGCGTTACTGGTACACCCGAGCATCTTTCCGGCTTCGACAAAAATACGCGGGATATTACGAAAACCCTCGTATGTGTTTATGAGGACCGGAAAGACTGCGCCAATAAAGATCACAAATCCCGCTGCAAGGTCGGTAAGTCCGAACCAGACAATGGCAAAGGGGATCCACGCGAGAGGAGGAATAGGGCGGATGATCTCAATGATGGGATCGAGCAGCCGGTTGACTACCGGATACCATCCGATGAGGATACCGGCAGGGACGCCAACAAGCAGAGATAATCCAAGTCCGATGAAGAAATGGATCATACTTACGGCAAAGTCCATCGGTAATGTGCCGGCAAAGAGAAGCTCATAAAATGCGATGAGTACATCAGTAAAGGATGGCAGAATAAAGTGGTTTTTTACAATCTCATCTGCAAGCACCTGCCAGAATATCAGGAGTGCCGATATTGATAGGATAATATAGCCGGGGGATCGTGATCCCGGAAGAATTCCAGTCATTGCTTAATTCTCACTATGGGTGTCAGCATGCTGACACTTCGCTCCAGTAGTAATGGTCTCTGAGAAAAGGAAAAAGTATGGGCTGAAGCTTTACAGCTTGTCCCAGAAACTGGTATCAATCAGGTCATCCTTGGTTACATTGGTCTGGATGTACCCGAGTGCGGCCTGATCCTCTGCATAATGGCTCACAGATTCAGCGATGACATGTGGATCATACACCCATTCACCATCCCATTCATTCAGGGATTTCATAATGACAGAGGTGTTCATGGCAGTCATCTCTTCCATGTATCCAGAAGCTTCTTCCCAATTTTGTTTGTTATATTCAGTTGCCTGCTGATGAATCTTCAGAACCGCGGTGACGATCTCCGGGTGTTCCTTAATCATTTTTCCGCTTGCAACCAGGACACAACAGACGTGGTTTGGTGACATCTCACCAGACTGAATGATGATCTTTCCTGCTCCTGCCTCTTCAATGGTTGTCGGGGAAGGTGCCGGAAGGAATACCGCGTCAACTTTTCCTGCCATAATGGCTGTTGTTGCATCTCCGGGTCCCATGGCCACAATCTTTACGTCTTTCTCAGGGTCCATGCCCTGTTCCTTCAGCCAGGTCCGCAGAATGGTGTCCTGGATAGTTCCTGCCGGGAATGTTGCAATGGTCAGTCCCTTCAGGTCTGCAGGGCTGGTATAGTTCAGTCCGGTCTTCAGTACGACTGAGGAACCCTGTGTCTGGGCTGATGCAACAATTTTTCCATCAAGGCCGGTTGCCACTGCAGTCACAAAAGGAGCAGCACCGACGTATGCAAAGTCAAGATCACCGGCAAGCATGGCCTGCATTTCAGGAGCACCAGTCGGGAAACTGTATGCCTTGACTTCCTTTATGCCAAGAGGACCAACAGTTTCATTGTACATCCCCTTGCTATAGGCAGTCATAAATGCCATCTGATGGGTACTTGGCTGGTATCCGATATTCAGAACAGTCTTTTCACCTGCTGCACCCTGCTGTGCAGTGGCTGGTTCCTGGGTTCCGGTACATCCACACAGGAGAACCAGACCGGTAATAAGGAAGAGAGAAGCGATAAGCCAAACATTCTTCACGATAACTCACCTGTCTTATGTACTAGTTGGTTCAGGTTCATAAAATATCCTTTTTTGCCCAATTAAATGATTATTGAGCCAATTTTATTAAAACTTATTTTCCTTATTGTGATAACGATACAGAAGACATCGGAAAGACCTGTGATTCCCCCTGCAGATATATCTGCGGACATTCTGGTGTGAATGCAGAAATTTCGGCAATAATGCAAACAGTTTGCTTAACTACTATGGTGTGCAGTGAGTGTGCACGCCTTGGAATAATCTTTTTTTCAATTCGAGAGTTCCAAGACGTCATGCAAGACACTATAATGATCTTCCCGTGAAAGTTATACGGGATTATGACCAGAGATGTCGTCAGAAAGGCACGGCTCTCCGGGGAGAG
>CAZEWE010000175.1:0-5055 GCA_964515765.1 uncultured Methanospirillum sp.
TTGGGAAAGCGGCTACGAATTTTTCATATGTTATCGCTCATACAGAAAAGATGAGAGAGTCAGGGGTTTAATCCGATTATCCTGATTCATCATTATTCTCTTTAAAAAAGGCCGCTGCATAATCACTAATAACCGGATACAGGCCCAGTATCCGCTCCCCCAGATTCTTCCCTCCGAGCCGGTACGGGGCCGGTCCAAGCAGCAGTATTGGCGACACCTTTCGTTCCGGAACCGGACGCAGGACCTCATCACTATCCCCGATGCATGAAAAAAAACTCCGGGTATCATACATTTCCGGAATACTGGGCTCCTGCTCTATTTCAGTTGTCACATCAGACCCGACAGCCGGGTGAGATGCCAGATTCCGGAAAGTCTGTACCCGGTTCATCACCTCTTCCCTCGTCATCCCGTGGAGGAGAAACAATATCCAGGGATCCTCATCCAATACTTCGGCAAGGAAATACCATGCAGCAGCACTATGAATACAGGGATTCTGATCATCACTACAGTGGCAGTATGCACGAACACTTCGGTATTGGTCAGGAATAAGAAATATCTCCTTTTTTTCCAGCGTATCCACAAGATCGCGTGAGAACTCTCCGGTTATGAGTGATCCGGTCAGTGCAGCATCATTGGTTATGGTATCGATGACCGTATCCCAGACATCAGAGGAGAATCGGGGGAATAATAATCCTACTGGTCTGGCTGCTGATCCAGTACAGAGAATACCCATACTCACCTCACCAGGACCGATCCGGATATTATTCCCAAATCCGTTCCTGGCACAATGCTTTGCCCGGCTGAGCCGTCCATTCTCTCCATAATCCTCAAGGACCGATACAAACCGGGTTGTCCACCAGTTCTTCCCAACTGGCCCGTGCTGGCTCTGCAGGGTTATCTTTTTACTGATCGGGAGACTACCCGGAATCTGCCACCAGATCTTTCTCTTCATTCCTCATCCTCCCCGGAGAGCACCGCATCACGAAGTGAGACGATATCCAGTAACTCCTCTGTTGACAGACTGGTGAGGAGATCCTCTCCCTGTGCCAGTACTTCCTGACCCAGGATTCGTTTCTCACTATTGATCCGGTCAATCTGTTCTTCCAGTGTCCCGGCGGCGATCATCAGATGAACCTGCACATTCTGCCGCTGTCCGATCCGGTACGTCCTATCCGTCGCCTGGTCTTCCACCGCCGGATTCCACCACCGGTCAACATGGAAGACATGGGTAGCGGCGGTCAGGTTCAGCCCGGTACCTCCTGCCTTGAGTGATATCACAAAGAGTGACGGTTCTTTTGATGACTGAAACTCCCGAACCAGTCGTTCACGCTCGAGCCGTGGGGTTTTCCCGGTGAGAAGTGATACCGGCATTGAAAACCTCTGCCGCAGAATACTTGCAAGATACTCTGCAAACGTC
Source organism: uncultured Methanospirillum sp. (assembly GCA_964515765.1). GTDB lineage: Archaea > Halobacteriota > Methanomicrobia > Methanomicrobiales > Methanospirillaceae > Methanospirillum. Next base: position 1,418 of record CAZEWE010000175.1, read on the forward strand.
GCATACTGGCTGAATATCAGGGCAGAATCCCCTTCCTCACTGACCTCTTCCAGCATCTCAAGAAGACGGCTGACTTTCCCTGACCGTTCGGGTAGAAACCCCCGATCATGAATGAAAAGACCGGGGTGATTACAGATCTGTTTCAGCCTGGTGATGGTCCGGAAGATGACGCCCCGTCGTGCAATGCCTGTGACGGTCTCAAGGGACTGGGCCATGTCTGACACAACCGCCTGGTACAGTGTCGCCTGTTCATGAGTGAGCGTGCAAAACACCTTCGATTCCATCTTCTCCGGCAGATCGGCAATCACTGCCTTATCGGTCTTCATCCGTCGCAGAAGGAACGGTCGGATAAGCAGACGAAGCTCTGTGGTGCCATGCCTGTCCTTTTCTGTTCCGGAGAGATGCCCGTACCTTGACTGGAATGCATGCTGGGATCCCAGGTAGCCGGGATTGAGAAAATCCATAATTGACCAGAGTTCAAGAAGGCGGTTCTCTACCGGTGTTCCGGTCAGGGCAATCCTCCGGTCAGCAGTCAGCTCCCGGATCGCCTGTGACTGGAGGGTATTCGGGTTTTTAATATTCTGGGCCTCGTCAAGGATGATTGCAGACCACCCGACCGGCTCAAGATGATCAAAATCTCTGGCTGCCAGGTTGTATGTGGTCAGAATAAGATCATACTCGCTGATATGACGGAAAAATTCATCTCCCCTGCACCGGAAAATCCCATGATGGATCCAGACCGAAAGAGAAGGAGCAAAACGTTTTATCTCCCGTTCCCAGTTTCCCACAACTGACATCGGACAGATGATAAGAGCCGGGGAAAGGTTTGGATCACGACCTTTCAGGGATAAAAACCATGCAATTGTCTGAATTGTTTTTCCAAGCCCCATGTCATCAGCCAGGCATGCTCCAAATCCCCGTTCAGTACACCGGAGGAGGAATGCATGGCCGGTCTCCTGGTATGGTCGGAGAGTGCCGTTCAGGGTGTCGGGGACTCGATACTCTGCAGCATCCTGTGTTGACCGGAGCATGGCAAGGATATCCTTTGTCCACTCATCTGTTCCCCGGACCTGAATGGTCATCGCTGAATCAAGGGTTCCAGTCACCGACAGGCGGATGAGATCCCCTGCCTGTGGCTTTCCCCTGATGTACCGCCGCTCAAATTGTGTGAGTGCAGTGGAAAGGGCACCTGCATTCCCATAGATCCACTTGCCCTTCACTCTGATGATCGGGGTCTTTTGTTTGACCGCCTGCCAGAACTCCTCTGGAGTGATTGATTCATCATCGATGGCAATCCGGTAATCAAACGCAATGAGTTCTGATATCCCGAGCATTCCGTGGGGGTGAGCCGGACTTTTCTTTCGGGCACCAATCTCAATCCGTGGTCTGTACTTCTCATCGGTCCACCATGAGGGGAGGACGACATCAACTCCCTTGTCTTTGACTGCAAGGACCTCGGTTGTAAGGAATATCGCTGCATCGGCGAGTGGGATCTCCCCGGTTGTGGGATTCGAGCCGGACAGACCTGATTTTAGAACCGGGGATACTGATGCTGCCTGTGAAAGCCCGGAGAGGAGTTCCTGGATGAGAACCGGACCTGGGGGGAGCACTCCACCGGACTCTTCGGGAAGGTTCCAGATAGTCCCCGCCGGGATGATGAGGTCAGGATCTGCCTCTGATCGCATACACAGCTCAATCGTCCAGGGCTCAAGGTCCTCCCCGTCCGGTTCTTTCACGATGATACAGGTATGAAAAGGAATGGCTCCCTCTTTCCGGAACAAAAGCCATTCATTCATCTTCTCTGCAAAAACCGGATCCAGCTCATGATCCTGGGTTTGCAGATCTCTTCCGGTAAGGGTAGCCATGAAGGCAAGGGCATCTTTTTCCTGCTCTATCATCCGCTTTCCTGGTCTGATGGATGGAGGGTGCTGTGTGAGTGCCTGCCGGATAATGGTCTCCATGATCCTGGAGAGAGCAGCAAAGAGGTATTCTTCAGGGGTTGGGGATGGCTTTGGCTGTTCCTCCAGGTCAGAGGCACATCGCATGACCGGAGGCATAGCGGCTGCATACCGGGCCAGCCATGCGGTATCGTCCGGGAGGAGAGCCGGGGTCCAGCGAGCCTGATAGCCTGTTGGCGTCTTTTCGAGCGTTGGTTTGAACTTTCCGTCCCTGACCAGAATATATGCAGATTTCAGCAGAGTGAGGAGGTAGGCGATTGAGTCTCCGATCTGAATATCTGGTGATTCCTTGAGGGAGCGGAAAGCATCATAACAGATCTCGTATGGGATGATAAGAACCGGGATGGAATATCGGGAGAGTGGTACCTGCTGGAGTTCAGATTCATGAGGATCGGTCCGAGGTATCAGGGATGAAGGAACCGGGGCATGAATCGTCCAGTGAGCCCGGTGAAAGGATTGTGAGGAAATACCTGTTATTTTTTGGATTGTCTCGGCAAGCAGGTAATGGGGGAGAGCATGAGGATAGAGATCGCGATGACTGAGAGAAATTTTGAGGGCCGGGTTTCCAAAGCCGGAATCTCCAAATACGGCAATGCCTGAAATCCGGGGTGATATGAGGGCATGCAGGGTAAGTGGTCTTTCAGCCTCTGGATATGCTTCTTGTTTTCCCTGATGTTCCGGGATATTCCCCCTCATGAGATCCATCTGTTCTCTCACCTGTTTCATCTGGAGAAAGATACATGTGTGGGTGTGGGATTGGGGCTTTTTACTGATCTGATTTGGGTATAGATAAATATTGATTCAACACATAAAAATTTTCCAATAAATCTTTAGGATATTAAATTGAACGAATATACTGTGGATTTTTATATTTATTCGTCCCATTGAACGAGTTTCAAATCATACACAGAAGAAAAATGACTGTCACGAGTTACGAGAGGAACATCTAATTCAATACATGATGCTGCAATCCAGATATCATTCTCTGGTATTGGACGACCACGTTTCTTAAGATCCGAACGAATTACTGAATATCTATGGGCAATTGAATAATTAATATCAATAATGTCTGCGTATTCAACAAATCTATGAATAATTTCAATGTTTTTTTCCATTTTCGAACTATTCATTGCCCCGTATAATAACTCTCCAAGGACAGTCACAGGAATTAACAATGTGTCTGCTTCATCAATATATCTGAATATTGCCTTATTCCCTGACCTAAATGCGATAATAGCATTGGTATCCAGAGCTAACCTACCAGTCTCCTTCAATCTTCCCGAACTCCTCATCAATCATTTTTTCCATTTCCTCTGCTTCCTCATGTGATAAAGTTCCTGCTAAAGACCGAAGTCCCTCTTTATTACAACGCCTTGAAACAACCATGATTATTCTATCATGCTCGTGAATCCCATCAACTGGACTTATCGGTTTAAAAACACTATCTTCATATATTACCTCAATAGTTTTTGTCATAGAACATCAGTTGTATTTTTTATATCAATTGTTTCCCACATATATCTAATCCTTCGTAATGAAAATTTTCTTGGCAATACATTGAGTTACCAAATCTATCATAATAGTGTTGTTTGAAGAACCTTTTTGGAAAATTTTCATAGCCTGTTGGATTAAATGTTCGAATTTTATGGGGAGAAAATTTGAACCTGTTTTCCTTTGGAA
>CAZEWE010000176.1:0-4930 GCA_964515765.1 uncultured Methanospirillum sp.
CGTGCCATCTCAAATGCTTCTTCGCTGGTGATTGGGATGACTTCATCCAGGATGTTTACATGCAGGTTCTCCGGAATGAATCCCGGACTGATACCCTGTATCTTATGGGGCCCGGGCTTTCCACCAGAGATCACCGGTGATTCAGCAGCCTCCACAACGATAGCCTTGAATGAAGGTTTTCGCTCTTTGATTACGGTCGCAATTCCGGTAATGGTCCCTCCGGTTCCTGCCCCCGCTACAACGATATCCACTGCTCCATCGGTATCGTTCCAGATCTCTTCAGCGGTGGTCCGCATATGGATCTTCGGATTTGCCTCATTCTTAAATTGCTGCGGTATCAGGTAACTGTCAGGATGTTCCCGATGAATCTCCTCGGCTCTTCTGACTGCCCCAGGAATCCCTTCTGATGCAGGGGTCAGGATGAGTTCTGCTCCTAATGCGACCAATAATTTCCGTCTCTCCACACTGAACGATTCTGGCATCGTCAGAACCAGTTTGTAACCCTTTGCAGCACAGACATAGGCCAGAGCGATTCCGGTGTTTCCACTGGTGGGTTCAATTATCGTCGTCCCTTCTTTGATAAGCCCCTTTAACTCAGCATCCTCGATAAGGGCCACTCCTATCCGGCATTTTACACTCCCGAGCGGGTTTCGGGACTCCTGTTTTACCAGGATTGTCGGAGGGTTTGGGAGTGTTTCTAATGCTTTCGGTATCCGGTTTAGTCGGATTAGGGGGGTATTTCCTATTGTCTTGGTAATGTCACTGTATATTCTTGCCATGATGGTTCACCTGAGAAGATCTGGAATCATTATCGGTTATTCCTCATAATGAAATGAGTTGCATCAGATCCGGGTCGGCGTCCGAAACGAATGGGAAGATTTCCCATTTCATAGAGGTTTAGATCTGTGCTAATGCCTGATCCAGATCCTCAATGATATCTTCAACATTTTCTATTCCGATTGAGAGCCTGATATAATCAGGGGTTACACCGGTTGCCAGCTGCTGCTCTGGACTGAGCTGCTGGTGAGTGGTTGAAGCGGGGTGGATGACCAGACTCTTTGAATCACCGATATTTGCAACATGAGAGAAGAGTTGTAATGCGTTAATGACTTTCTTCCCTTCCTCAACACCGCCTTTCACACCAAATCCAAGAAGGGCACCATACCCGCCTTTTAAGTATTTTGTTGCCAGTTCATGGGCCGGATTATCCGGAAGACCAGGGTAGTTTACCCATGCCACTTTTGGATGAGCCTTCAGGAATTTCGCAACAGCAAGGCCGTTTTCTGAATGCTGTCTGATACGGAGGGGTAGAGTCTCGAATCCCTGAAGGAGCAGGAACGAGTTGAAGGGTGATATGGCAGCTCCCATATCCCGAAGCAGGGATAGTCGGATCTTAAAGATGAATGCCACGTTTCCAAGGCCGGCAAAATCTTTGAATACGTCCCAGTATACGAGTCCATGATAACTCGGGTCCGGCTCTGAAAATTCCGGGAATTTCCCATTCCCCCAATTGAACTTTCCTGAATCCACAATCAGTCCACCGATTGAGTTTCCATGACCGCCTATGAATTTCGTAGCAGAATGAACAACGATATCTGCACCATGCTCGATAGGCTTTACCAGTCCGACTGCAGAGGTATTGTCAACGATCAGAGGAATTCCTGCTTCATGTGCAATATCTGCGATGGTTCGAAAGTCTGGAACATCCAGCTTTGGATTTCCCAGGGTTTCTGCATATATTGCCCTGGTTTTTGGAGTAATTGCCTTTCTGAAAGCCTCGGGATCCTGTGAGTCAACAAAGACGACGGTTCGTCCAAGTTTGGCAAAGGTGTATTTGAGCAGGGTATACGTTCCACCGTACAGATTGTTTGCTGCAACGATCTCATCGCCAAGCCGGGTAATGCTCAGCAGGGCATAGGTTATTGCTGCCTGCCCGGATGCAACCGCTAATGCTCCGGTTCCTCCTTCAAGGGCTGCAATCCGCTGCTCAAGTACATCGGAAGTAGGATTCATGAGCCGGGTATAGATATTCCCGAGTTCAGAAAGCCCAAAAAGGGCTGCTGCATGGTCTGCATCACGAAATACATAGGAGGTCGTCTGATAAATCGGAACCGTCCGTGATCCGGTTGCCGGATCTGCTTTCTGGCCTGCATGCAATGAAGTTGTGCTGTCTCTGTCTTTTTTATCGGTCATAAGTCTCACGTTTTACTTTTTTATAGGTAATTCATATTTTTCTGCAATTTCGGTAAACACATCAGCAAGATATCGTACTTTCTTCCAGGAAAGCCCATAGGTTGATAGTTTCCAGGTCCGAGTTGCTCCTGCAAATTCTCCTACTATTCCCCTTGCGGATAACTCATCAGAGAAGTAAAATCCCTTGCGTTTGTGCGTTTTTGCGACGATGTCAAAGCTTCCCGTGGTATCTACCTTTGAAAGGGCATGTTTTCTCGGGTACTCTGACAATACACTGCTCCCGTCGATTGTGAGGAGAGCATCGATGAAGTAATTTGATTTTTTCACTTCATCATCCCAGTTTTGTGTTCGTTTCTGTACCTCCGGGAAGGAGGCCATCATGGCGATGAGATTGGAACCCATCAGCGTACAGCCAAGCATCTCGACTTCCTTCACTCCGAATTTCCTGCTGGTCAGATCCCCAACCATCTGAGTCGTTCTCAGCACTTTTGGAGCCCATTCATCGGTTGTTGCGAGCATGCCTGACGGTGCCGGGGATGCCATACTTTTATGTCCGGATCCCACCACAAAATCTGCCCCGATGGCTTTACCATTAACGGGCATAACTCCTACGGTATATGCTCCATTATAGAGGAAGGGAATGTCATATTGGTGGGCAACCTTTGCAATGCCAGTTACATCGTGTTCGTTTGCCACCTGGTAATCAATATGGTCCATCATAACCAGGGCTGGATTTCTCCCTGTTTCCCGAATGACATCCTCGATTTTTGTCGCGGTTGCATCCGCGGTTATGAGATTATTTTTATCAACAGGGACTTCCCGCACCTGACCTCCGGCTCCTTCTACGGCTAGAAACTCGGTATAGTGGGCAAAGGAGGAAACAATGACTGAATCCCCCTTCTGAACCACGGTCTGTGCAACTGCCTGAAATCCCCGCCTGGCTCCAGGAACCACCCGTGCCTGATCCATGTTCACAAACCGGGCAAGTTCTGTATGAAAATCACCAATCGGTGGTTTTGAAATCTTGTCCAGACGGAATGGTTTACGGCAGGCATCACAGGTTGAATACCCGTCTCCGTATGCAATAATTGCTTTACGGGCTTCAAGCGTTAATCTTCCGGCTGCCTGGATTGGCTGAATATTGATATAATTCTCTTCCCTGTTTCGAATCTCAATGGTTCCTGCAATTTTTTTGAGTGGTTTGGTAACCAATTCAGAATCCAGTTTTTGAACGATTTCATTCAGCTCGGATAGTTTACTCTTCCAGACCTCCTTTTCCTCATTATCAAGTCCGGTTGGGAGAGAGTCACGGAGTATCTGCCTTATTTCTTCCAGTTTAAAGAGGGCATCAAAAACCTCGTCTGTCTTTTTCTCCATCTCCGGATAATCACCTTTTTATTAAATAATAATTTTCACAAATGTGAACTCATACAGATTAGGTACCCATTAATAAAAGAGATAGGAAACCGGCAGAGTTTGCATATACTTTTGTTGAGGTTAATCTGGTAAGCCAGTTAAGAACTGAAGTTTTTTTGAAGAATGGCAATCTTTTATGTATGATTATTTTATTTTCAGGGCATTCAATTCACAATTGTGAATGTTTATTAGGTATAAGATCATATCTATGTGTAGTCACTATGACCAGAAGGGATCGTTTTTGCCTCTGAAGAGGCTGGAAATTTAGAGGTACTGGAATTTGAGCGTCTTCCACCATCTGCAAAGCTGGTGTATAAAGTGCTTGAGACTGGTGAACCTCTCACTCAGAAAGCAATTATTGAAAAGACGCGGCTCCCGCCAAGAACTGTTCGCTATGCAATCCGAAGGCTCAAGACGAATGCTATGCTGAAGGAACGATTAAGTTTCATGGATGCACGTCAAAGCATCTATAGTATTTCAGAATCGGGCCAGGCGGTTGTAATGGGGTAGAAGCGATGAGAGGTGATTATTCACCTCCTCCTCTTTTTATTCATTGCAATGTGTCAAAGGTATGTCTGCACTATTCTATTTTGGATTTTAGTTTGTACAGTGATCATACTTACAACTCTAATTCCATCGAATTCGATGGGATTAATGGTCGTTCCCATTCATAGCGGTTAAGATGTTCCAAAAGGGTCCTCCGAAAGATTATTCGGGATGATCTAAAAATGGGACTTGAAGAATTCTGCGAAGTATATGAAAAATTATCTGGAATGAAGGGATATCTGGACCTCTCCTGAACTCCCTGGCATAGTCAGAAACTTTGTATCGGAAGAAACGATGAACTGATTATGGAATCTGGTGACGAAGAATACCCATGTATCTCGGAGTATGCCATCCTTACCATCGAGGGGTATTGTATGCTTAATCTGGATTACATCATGAAGAAAGATCCCTATAACTACCGCCATATGCAGGATGGAAGTTTTCAGGAGGTTGACAACCCACTTTATGATCCCTCCTGCAAACCAGAGCCATATCCAGATGGGTGTCTTCACTCCGTTAACACCTCCTGCATCTCGTGTATTCATTTTGGATGGTGTGAAGCAGATGAAGATTCAGATGATGGAGAGTCAGCGTTTTCTCCTCCTGATTAGAAATGAGAGAATTCTGGTTGATGATTCAATATCAAAAGATTTAACTGATATATTTCCAGAAGGAATGTATGAAATCTTTTCCATTATGTGGATGCCTATGTCTTGTTCTGTTGGTATCTCTGACCGGCGCAAGTCTGGCAGACTCACCGTCTGGTTTTACTATA
>CAZEWE010000177.1:0-4927 GCA_964515765.1 uncultured Methanospirillum sp.
ACATTTCGATATTTCTATCATTTACCACACCAACACCACTACCATGAACAAATTTTTACTTTTCTGTATAATTTTTATCATCACCCTATCATTCATGGGAGGGGTTTTGGTATATGGAGAGACAAAAACTCCATCCGAACCATCGTCTGAAGAATGGGAGAACAATGCAACCAATACCAGCAATAGTATCGAACAAGGTCAGGTATCGGTTGATGAAGATACAATAACAAAGTCCAATAGCGGCTCGTCTCCGGGCCTGACCCTGCCAGGTTTCACCGGTCAGGTGTTGTCAAAAGACCTCAATGAAAATACCGGACAGCCATATGAGACAACGAACACCTACATATCTACAGATGAACGAATTAACTCGATTATTCACTTTGAACCTCTAAAAGAGAAAGGGATTGTTGAATGGAGATGGTATAATCCTGATGGTGAGTTATATGATACCTTTTCAGATATGGCAGGAAAGGGATGGGACTGGGTGTATTGTTATATGCCGATTCGGGAAAAAATTTCTGAAATAAAACCTGGGGAATGGAACGTAGATTTCCTGTTCAATAACGAGGTTCTCGACAGGAAACAGTTTTCAATCGGATTACCCTCACATACCAATGAAAACACTTATCCGAATCAATACCAGGTGAGCGATGAGGACAATCCTGATAGTGAGAAAGCCCCTGGTTCATCGTTACCACCTTCAATTATCGATCACACCCTCTCCAAAACAATTAATGAATACACTGAAGAGATCAGCCAGGAATGTAACACCTTCTCCTGGGATGATAGAGGGATTGTATCATCCATCAGGTTCGATAACCTTACCACTCCACCGGATATTGAATGGGAATGGTATGATCCAAATGGAAATTTGCAGTATGACAGTTTGTCACAACCCAAAATCGGGAAAAAGGTCGCATACCAGTTTATGTGGATGAAGATATCTCCAGAATTGACAGGTGTTTGGATGGTCAAGGTATTGCTGGATGGAGAAGTCATCGATACAAAAACGTTTACAATCATCCCCGGAGAAACTACCACATGTGACAGAACATGTGGGGGTCAATGCTGCCCTGAGGGTATGAAATGCTGCAATGATATGAATACTGGTCCCACCTGCTACGATCCATCTACTGCAACCTGTGATATCGTGTATGGGAGTAGGAGTGGGAGCACTTCATGTGGAACTTGCCCTTCTGGATGGAGTGGGCCGGATAAAGATTGTATGTGCACCAGATGGAGCAGTGTTTCAACTTCAAGCCCGGTTGTACAACCACAGATAACGATTGGACCAGATCCTATGGCACCTCTTTCTATGGATTTTGGTCATAATTACAAATGTAATGCCTGTCCACCCGGATGGAGCGGACCGGATGAAAATTGCGAGTGTTGGAGATGGGTATATACCTATAATTGAGAAGCAGAATACCATCAGGATACTGTCCCATGAATATTCGTCATGGGATGACTATATTTCTCTTAAACCCGGGTTGCCCCGATATTATCCAGGAGTCCGGATAAATGAGTTCAGGATACCAGATTATCACCCAGGTGAGAATCATCCCAAACACAGAGCCATAAAACTGGAAAGAATAGGAAAAAGGGGTTAATGCTGAGCTACTGCAGGAGAGTTAGACGATCCTTTCTTTTTAGACCGAATAATAGTAAGTGTAGCATCATCTATCGGCGTAAGATTGAGCTGATCTGCAACCGTATCAAAAGCTGTTTCTGCTTTTTTTTCATCCTCTTCAGTAACAAGAACCTTCTTTGTAGTAACCCTTAGCGCTCCAGGAGGTGAAACAAAACGGTTTTCTTTTTTCATGATGTCTCGTGATTATTGTCCTAAATAAATTCCACAAATACCTGATGAATTACTTCTCCTTCAACGGCAATATATGTTTTCATCCTGGTAATGTAATACCTTGATCCTTTCTGAAGAAGTATTTCTCCTTCTTTCCGATTTGACAGTGTACTCTCATTCCCGATAAATAATGCTCTATCTCCTCTTTGCAGGGTTGATATAAGCAGATATCTCTCACCTTCATTGTCTGCTTCAGAATAACCAAAAGCAACGTCATTTTGATAACTGACTGCAGTAAATCCATCATCCACCAATAATGGAGAAGTTCCAGAATTTCTTTTTTCATCAAGAGCCTGCTTAATCTTATTCACATCATAGGATCCTAATCCTCTGGATACCGTATATTCTTGTTGAAGAGTTGAATTGTTAATTGCTTCTGTAAGGAGTTCAGCCTCAATGATAGCCTTTTCATATAACCCAGGTTTCCCTTTAAAATATTCATGATTCTTATCATATCTCAAAGCAGTATTGATGGGTGTAGAATCTTTTATCCAACTCTTAATCGCATTTAAAGTATCATGTGTGAGATCGCTCCGGGCATCCGGAGGAGTATCTTTTGTCTGATACACCTTATCCGAATTAATATTAGAGAGAGAAGATCATTATACTTCGGTTTGAACCCACAGGTTCAAAAACCAGAGATCTCTCTTCAAATCAATGAAGGGAATATTCTACCCTATCCCGGAGTGCTTCATTCATCTGAATAAACCCCTCACCGGTGCTTTTCATCATCATTTTTTCAATAAGAGGAAGAAGAAAACCTGAAAAATACTCCCGTTGAATAAAAAGACAGGTGCCATCACCCTTATCCAGAATCTGAAAGACATGCTCTCCATCAAGGAGACCCGGAAATAAGAAGTGCCCCAGCCATCTGAGTTCATTGCACGGATTCACCATGAGAAGGACCGGTTTTATATTCATTCCAACACTTCCTGGTGGCTCCAGGGAAATGGTAAGACGTGATCCTTCACGTAAAACTCCCTGGATTTTTTTGATAAACGGATTCCACTCCGGATACGTATCAAAGTCGGTAAGAACGGCCCAGATATCTTCAGGAGAGGAATGGATTACTATCCTGCTTTCTAATTCGCCAGATCTTCCTGACTTTGTATAATGAAATGAATCATGCTCTGCCTCCATGATTACCTCATTTGGTATTCGGGTAAAAGATGGTTATCGTTCACAAAATACCATCAAGTGTTTTCATATCTGTATACTATGAAAAAGGCGATGATGTTTGAGTCATATGTTCTGAATTCAGGCCTTGAGGATGAGAGATGTCTACATATTGGCATTCAGATTCTCTATATATACTCTCAATGGCATATGGTTCGATAAATTTAATAGAATATATGCTTATAGACTGGTATGAGATGGACACGATTCCTGATTATTGCTCTCTTACTGCCCCTCTGTTATTGTTCTGCTGTTCAGGCAAATGAACAATCTGCGCAGCAATTAGTAAATGATGGGATTGCGTTAGGATTGGAGGAAAAATATCTCGATGCCATCAAACTTTTTGATAAGGCTTTGATTCTTGATCCCGATAATTACAAGGCATTATATAACAAGGGAACGGCTTTTAATTATCTGGGACTATTTCAGGATGGTTTAGAGACGTTGAATCAGGCTTTGGAAATTGAACCGGGTAACACATCAGCATTGAATAATAAAGCATTTGCACTTTCAGAGCTGGGAAGACATAACGAAGCGTATGATATTTATTCTCAGATCCTGGAGGTGGATTCCGATAACACACAGGTCTGGAATAACCAGGGACTTGAACTTGCCAGACTTGGGAAATATGAAGAGGCCATCAAATCATTTGATTCCGGATTGGAAATTGATTCCACTGTAATCGATCTATGGAATAATAAAGGAACAGCCCTGAACTTTCTGGACCGTGATGAAGAAGCAATCATCGCATTTGATAACGGACTGAAGATTGATCCGGATAATACTGATTTATTGACCAATAAAGGTGTTGCATTCTATACTCTCGGAAGATATGAGGAGGCCCTTGAATGTTATGACCGGGTACTGGGAATTGATCCCGATTATGCCGATGTGATAAAATATCGGGAAATGGCCATGAACAAGATGCAATAATTTTTTTTTCAGACTGCAGCCTAACCGAATCCAGGAGATCATTGATGATGATCTCCCTTCCTTGGAGATATCATTCCCCGGATGATCGAAACGGGGATAGAAGATCCTGACAGATCAGGAAATTATCTCCATTCACCGTTGGATTTCTCTATTTTCTTCCGAACGAGTACCCGATAACCCCTTCAGGGCAGGTATCAGCACACCGGGCACACAGAATACAATCATGGTTTTCCATCTGATTATTCCGGACCATCTCCGTGACTGCAAGACCCATCGGACATTCATTCTGGCAGGTTCTGCAGCCAGTACATGCATTATTCTGCACAGATAACCGGAGGGCAGACCATCCAACGCGATCTGCAAGTACACGTCCGATTACCATAATCCCGGCTATCGGGCAGATGACATGACAGAACCCCCGTTTGCCGGTTATGAACGCAATCACCAGGATACTGATGAAGATCATCACGACAATCTGCAGGACATCAAGAGATGAGACGGAGATTCCCCCAACGGTTCCATAAAAGATATCAATCCCCTTCATTCCACCGGCAGCAACGAAGGATGCGACTATCGCGATCAGCAACAACATGGTGACCCCATATTTGATTAGGTCCCGCCACCCGGCGGTCACCGGCCTTTTGATAACCGGAGACCAGAACTCCTGCCAGGCACCCATCGGACAGAGCCATCCACACCAGATCCGTCCAGCGAAGAGTGCGATGAAGAATAACAGGATATAGAGGATCAGACTACCGGTGACGATCCCTTCTGCAGCACCCATCATCAGGATAATGGGGGAGATATAGAATATCGTAACAGGAATCAGGAGAAACGACAGGATCAGAAGGACCCATCGGAACTTCTGCCTCGATGATGAGGTTCTGTTCTTGTTTTCTTTCGTCATAGTATCTATACGATTTGTTATTCATCCACATTATCGGATATGGTGCATGC
>CAZEWE010000178.1:0-2517 GCA_964515765.1 uncultured Methanospirillum sp.
GAAACATCTGTTTGTTTACCATATCGCCGATATAATCAGGACTTGCCCGTTTTCGCACCTCCATCTCCCCCGGAGTATGATAGACTTCTCCAGGTTTTTTATTTCTCTGATCTTCAGGGATATCATCATACACCAGCAGGATAATATGATCGTCAGGCACCCCTTGCTCTTTAACAAAATCATAGACCGTCAGGGCATCAGCCTGGTGACGATAATTAATCCAGTCTTTAGAAAAAGCAACGATGACTGCCCGGAAATTATCCGATGAAAAATTTTGACTGAACGAAGTGCTCTGATTGAATTGATCTATGGATAATCCGTGTTCAGGATCTGACTTTGTCAGTTTTTTGTAATCTATTCCGTCAGGAACAACTCTCCCTTCCTCTATCCGGTAGATTCCATAGAGCGGTGTAAGACGGTCAGTCCCTTCAGGTACAAAAGTGAGCGGACCGGTCGCTCCGGAAAATATCGGAATCTGACCGTTCAGAATCTGATCAAAGCCGGTCTGGTATCCTTCTTTCGTCCGGGGGATCGGGGTGCCGGTCCCGTTTGTCAGAACTGCCATCGCTGCATTCATCGGTGATTTTTTTGGATATGCAATAAATCGTGCCATAACCTCTGCTGCTACAATCAGGGCATCATATGTTTCAGGAACAAAATCTGTCTGGCTGATGTTTGTAAAAGTCTGATACTCCCTTGAAAAATCTTCATCTCCCAATTTTGACATCATAATGAGGGTTTTGTCAGGGATTTGAGTAGATCTCGTCCCCTTACTCTCCGGGGTCCACATCCCCGAGATCAGAACTCTCTGTAATGTTTCCGAATCTGCCTTTTCCCAGATAAATCCATTCTCATCAATATTTGGGTAAAAAATATACAGACGAGTGGTAGAGTTCAATTCTTCAATCGTTCCAATTACTGCTGAAATATCTCCTCCTGATATTGACGGACTGACAAATATCAGGTAATCCGGATTATGACTGCATAATCGTCGTACTGCATCAGGAATTTCTTCTATTGCAGAGTATTCTTCTGCTCCGGTTATGTTTATCCCAAGTTCTATTGCCCAAAATGGAATCCAGTCAAAAAAAGTCTTTCCATATGAATTATTCACTGTGAGGATCGCTACGTCTTTTGCATTATTGGCAGAGAGATGCTGCATGACAACAGAAATGATATCCACGTCATTTGTCACTGTACGCCATACCCTCCCGGTCCCGGCAAATGCCCGGTATATCTCGTCAGATGTCGCGGTTGGAGAGATCAGGACTTTATCATGATTCATAAAGATTTGTGATATTGAAAACAGGTCATCTGATGAAAATGGACCTATTACAACCCATATACGTGGATCACGTGCCAAATCTTCTGCATAGGTCTGAAGATCCCCGGAACTGGTATCACGAAGGATGAGTTCAACCGGCCGGCCGCCAATTCCTCCTCCATCATTTATCTGTTTGAGGCCTAGCTGGAGTGCATGAAAAAATGGTTGTCCTTCTGGTCCGGTGAGAGGGAGTAAAACGCCGATATATACCGGTTCATTTTCTGCCTGGGATTGGCCGATGATTGAAACCAGTATAATAAAAACAAGGACGGAAAAGAGAATCGTCTTATAATTCGTGATATTCCGAGTCATCAATGGGGTTTCCCTGGTTATCGATGATATGTACTGTCTGATAGTATTATACTATTGAAATCGATCGTGTAAGTATCCATTTTTTAAATGGGTGTAACAATTCAGTCTGTTTTGCTGGCACATCATTCAATACCCTCATGTGGATGCTCACTCTCAAAAAATGAACCTGATTCATCGCAAAAAGAAAAAAATGGGATCCAGTAAACCTGAACTCTATTTATAGGGAGTACAGTCCATATAAGCTGGATTGCAACTGCCACCAATCGGGGATCCGGGTTTAATTTCAACATCACTATCGGGAAGGTCAAAACACAATGCAGGGTTTGCGAAGCAGTCTTCAAGATCATCATTATCAGCAAGCTGGACCGATGATTCCAGAATTATCTGGGATGATACATACTCTCCCGGAGTTAATTCACCCTGCTCTTCATATTCACTGAGCAGCGTCCCTTCATAGAATTGTATCGGAATGAGATCGGATGTAAATGTTTTATTTTCAGGGAAATATATTGGTGTTACAATTTTCACCATGGATACCTCCTTTTCTCCGGTGGATTTAAAGAGAATTATGGCTGCATTGTATGTTTCTGATGCCAGTACCTTTTCAGGGGAAACGAATGTGGTGTTCCGGTTTGGATACGAGATCGATGCATTCGGATCCACGTCATCCACAGAGATGAGATAGTCGTCACCAGTCCCGGTTGATATCACCGATGAGTTCCCGGATATTGTTATCAAATACTCCTGAGTTTTCTCACCACATACGGTGCATGTCATAATTCCGAGTGCCAGGATACAGAAAATCCCCATGAATATTAATCGATTCATATTACCCTTCGCTCAACTCCTTTGGTTTTTTGGTATGATAAATATATTCTCCC
>CAZEWE010000178.1:2617-4855 GCA_964515765.1 uncultured Methanospirillum sp.
TTATTTCTGATTGTGAGTCTGTTCCTGGTCATGACCACGACAGCAGACAATGATACTGCAGAGAATGATTTTATCGGAGTCTGGACGGATGCCAATTATACATTTACTGTTGTTCAGGAAGGTTCTGGCATCGTGTTAACCGGAATTCCATTCGATGAAGAATCGTATTTTCCCATGAAACTTACCGGGATGATATCGGATAACAAAACCCGTCTGATTACAAATAAAAATATGACCGGAACCATGGAGATACAGATGTCTGAAGATCAGATGGAACTCGAGGGATTCCAGTCTTTTGATCCGGTCATTCCATCTGAAACGCCATTTACCATCAGTTACAATTCAACCCGGAACGGGACCATGATGCAGACGGATGCGGTCTGGGCTGGAGATTGGATTGTGGACAATATGGTTATGACCCTCAATCAGACCGGTGAAGATATATCCGGGTTTTTTCATGTTATCAATGAACCGGAGTCGAAAGTGTATGTGAATGGAGTAGTCTCTGATGATGGGAGAAATATCTCACTCAACTGGACATTCGCAGAATATGTGAACTTTACCCTGTCTGATGACGGGATGCAGCTTATTGATGAAGCATGCAGGGGTGAAGAGCTAAAAGAGGGGTATCTCTGTTTGAATCTTCAGAAGCAGGGAGATGAGTGAGATTTGCGTTATCTGTGACCGGAGGGGAGATTGGAGGTATAGAGGTACTGGTGTAACCTTAGGTTCATGGTATTCTTGCACCCTCTATCACATTTAGGTATTTTAATTTGGGGGAAAAAGATCATCATTGAGTTCATCACTAGGAGATAAAAATTTCAATTATTAAAGATTGCTCATTGGTTGTGAGTTTTTACAGAATAGCAGTTTTTCAGGTATTTTAATTCAAACATCTGTATAATTAAGGCAATATGGTTTTCTATGGTCTCACTGAGCATTTCAATCTCGATGTATGAGTGTTATTGAACATAGAAAATTAATTGTCGTTCTTTTGGTAAAGATCAATCGATATGAGTCTGAATAGGTCCTTTTTGAACATACCATTTTCAAGATAGAGATGAGAGTACTATTACAGAAACAGATCATTTCGAAGAGCTTCAAACCTAAAAGATTGTTATGGGCTCCAAATTGTAAAACCGGGGATTCTCAGAAAATCGGAATCACGTGTGGCAATATGGTGGATATCATTTTCAATCCCGGTTGCGACTACGGAAGCGTCAGCAGCCATTAACGGATATTTTCGAAGAATTTGAACCTGGTTTTTTATTATATTCTCTGAGTAATCAATTAATTGAAGATGAACAGATAACAGGGTATCAACAAGTTCCCATGTTCGAGAATAAAAATCGGCTTCAATTTTCTGATTTTTTAGGATATTAAGAGCTTTTGTCCGACTGATTGAAGTATCATGCTCCATTATTTCCGCAATCATGAGACGATGGATAAACTCGTTTAATACAACGGCTGGAATGAAGAGAGTTATTTCCTGTTTTATCCCCCTCGTAATAAATTTTGTACAATCTTCTCCATAAACTGGATGATCTAATGCCCAATAGATGAGGATGTTTGTATCTACCAGACACCAGGTGTCTGATGGAATATCAATTAATTTATTCAAAGTCTTCTGATAAGGCAATTTCGTCTATTTGATTTTGGCTATTTATGTGAATATATCCGCGATATGCTTGAATTTTCTCAATAAGGGCTCTCTTTTCTTCTTCCGATATCGGCGGTGAATGAGAATGCTGATTGAATACCTGGGGCATAACATGTATCAATCCACTTTACATGAGATAAGGTTACTGATATCGATAGAATATTTGTATTGGAAATGGATTACATTTTTATTAGTCGGGCCTGATGGAAACATCATAGGGGTTTTTAAAATGATTTTCCTTGATCGATATCAATTGAATTTTTATGGATTCATTGATAGTAGGGGTAATATGCTATCTGATTAGGAGATAATGAATTATTCATTCTATCTTACCTTCTTTGTATCATGTTCTGATGAAAACCGGTATATTTTAGGTTCATGAGAGCCGAATTTAAATACTCACTGTAGATGGTACCGTGACTGCAATCGATAAAAAATCCCTTTCAGAGCGGGATATCTGTTCTAAATACATAACGCCGGCCATTGAACGTGCCGGATGGCACCTTCTCACCCAGGTCAGGGAAGAGGTAAATATCACGAAAGGGAGAGTGATTGTAACCACCGGGTCAAAGCCGAAA
>CAZEWE010000179.1:0-4796 GCA_964515765.1 uncultured Methanospirillum sp.
TCCAGACAAAGACTTTTCATCTCATAGGTATGAGTAATCATTGTGGGGGAGATGAGGAAACAAATAGATAGTACCTCCTGGTGGGGTTGGATACTCGTTCTGATATTTCTGGTTCTGACACATCCGGTTTTTGCAGATAATCATAATATGGGCGGCTTGGAAACCATAACAACTACTCCGGTAAAACCGATGGTAGGAGGAGTAATCACCTTCAATCTTACCGGGACATACCCGTCAGGCAGTGTTTTTACCTGGGCATTTGGTGACGGGACATCAGAGATGTCTGATATTCCGGGTATTGAGCATCAGTATCTGAAAACCGGTCTCTATATCATCTCTGTTACGGTGAATGGAACAGAGGTCGCAACAAAAACCCTGGATTTAACCCTGATGAAAGGGGATATTCTGGCCCATGCCGCAGAAGGAGTGGTTTCTGCACTTATTCCCGGTATGTGGTCCCATGTCGGGATGTACATCGGGAATGACACCATCCTGGAATCTACAGCCGAGGGGGTTCATAAAAGTGATGTTTCCGTCTGGGCATATCCTCATGATACGTGTGATGCCGTCTTTCGTCTGACCGAAATAGATGCCCAGACACGGGACCAGGTCGTAGCATGGGCTCTCACGAAGGAGCATCGGCCCTATGACATTGGGTCAATCTTATCCTACCAGAAGCAGCCGGATTGCAACCAGTCCTGGAATATCTTCTGTAACCGGTATTACTGCAGTGAACTGGTCTGGGCGGCCTATTACCGGAACGGGATTGACCTCGATCCCCTGTATGGAGCGGTCCTTCCCCGGACTGTTGTGACCGGGAAACGAAAACCAACAGAACTGGTCGGTTCTCATATCGAAAAGATACCCCCTGCTTTCAGCCATTATCAGAAGATATATGATCAGATTCAGCAGGGGAACAATCCGCCATATGATGAGAGTTCTGTGCAGGATGATTCGAATTCTCAGCTCATTATTCTCGGTTCAACAGAAACCCTGGCAGATCACGCAGGAACAGCCTCTCCTGATTCAGATGGGGGTATAACGGTTTTTCCAGGATCTGTTACACTCCATATCACGGATCCGCGTGGTAATATCCTCTCAAAAGAGATACAGACCATCCCGAATACCTCAATCGGAAGAGTAGATGCAGACGGGGATGGATTCTTCACCGATGAGATGGCCGGGATCTTCAACCCGGTCCCTGGGGAGTATCGCCTGAATATTTCCATTCCTGATTGGAATGATACAAGAAAGCCGATCTCTCTTGATGTTGGGATCTGGGATAGTGATCAGTACGAATGGGTTCACCCCCATGATGATATCCCTGTTTGTCAGATTGAACATCCCATGTATTTCAGAGTGGATGAAACGGAGGGTATTCAGGTTATCACGATTCCGTCCCGGGGTAAAGCTCCCTTGAATGTCTCCTGTATGGAGATGGCGGATGAGGAGGGAGTGCATAATACCTGGGATTTTGGTGACGGGACAACTACTTCAGATCGGATGACGGTAAACCATCGGTATGGAGAACCGGGAACATACACGATTTGTCTTGAATCCTGGAATAATGGGACCAGATCAATACTCTTCATACCTATCACCGTAGAAGAAGATCCTGCTCCCCTGGTTGCAGATTTCATCGTAGATAATCTGACCGGAACACCACCGCTCACCGTTTCGTTCCAGGACAGATCCATGGGTAATCCGGTCTATTGGAACTGGAACTTTGGCGATGGCAGCAGTTCTCATGACCAAAATCCAGTTCATACCTACATGGGCATTGGTCGCTACACCGTTACCCTTGAGGTATCCAGTCAGAACGGGGAACAATCGGTTATCAGAAAACCGGAATACATAACGCCGGTTTCTGATTATCCCCCCGGACCATCCGGAGTGATTCAGGTTTCCTCTTCACCACCAGGAGCAATAGTAACCTTTGATGGCACTGATATCGGAGTTACTCCTCTCGAGTCTGCTGCTCTTCCTGCCGGGAATTACCATATTCGGCTCTTACTGGGCGGATACCATGAGTGGTCAGGGATCGTGAAGGTGAAACAGGGAGGGTATACGCTGGTGCCTACGGTGATATTACAACCTCTGACTGAGGGAAAGATCCCATGAATACCACAACATGAACATTATAATATAATTTTTCTGGTTATTTTCCTGAGGAAAACGATAATCAGACCCGATTTAAATTTCTGTACCTCTCTCCCCGGGTAACCCCCTTCTTATCAGAACATTCTCGAAATTGAGAATATAATCGCCCGGAACACCAAATACATGTCTGGCACCGGTTTCGAAGTCTTGTGAATGAGATATTTGCCAATATTGAGGGGTTTTTCATCCATTTGAGAATAGATACACGTCAATAATAAAACGTCAATAATAAAAAATGAGCAGGTCTCTTTTCCATAGAACTGCTACAACTATTACAACTGTTACAACTGTTACAAAGCCCCTGTTTTCTCAAAACCCTGAAATTTACGAAATATTTGAGGATCCAGACGAAATGACTTCTGTGTTACGGTCTCACCTGAACAGGGCGAGTGTCTCTCCTGCATCATCTCATGTGCCCGTATCATATTCCAGAAAAGCCGGTCCGGATATTTTATGGATGTATGATTGAAGATGTCGATAGAATTCTCTCCCAGGAATGCAGCAATCTCATCCTGGTATCTCTCATCTGACCGGCTGTAATCAACAATAAGACCCATTGTCCCGACAAAATAAAGAAAATCAAAATCATTCCATTCGGTTTTGAGCATCTGCGATCCCAGGATCAATTCAAGGTATGGACCGATATGTGCTGCATCCTGAAACTGATAGAGGAAAAAAGAGGGAGAATGGGTTACAACCCATCGGTAAAAATGAACGGCTTTCCAAATGTCCTTAGGAAGTTCTTCATCCAGAGTTTCATGAATCGGCTCACTATGTAAAAAACCCCAGTATTCAGAAATTTGAGTGCCTCTATACCCGGATTGTTCCTCCAGGCGGTTTGTCCGTGCCATAAACCCGGCCATTTTGAGCACCAGATCCTGAACATATGAAGAAGAGAAGAATGGAACCCGATCCTTCTCCGGCATCAGAGTGATAATGTCAATGACATACCCAAGAAGAGTATCAGATGTGAAATTAATATTCCAGTAATTCACGCCACTTCTCGTATCTTTCAGGAGAATCCCCTCTTCTTTTGCAGCAGCGAGTTGTATTTTCGTACTTTTTGGTTCTTTTATCCCAAGATCGCTCGCAATATTGTCCCGAATCACGGGTTCAGGGGTAGGTTCAGACTGCTTTAAGATAATCTCGATAATTTTCCGTTTCGTAACTCCCGGATTATTTCCCTGGCCTCGCGTTCTCCCTTCAGTCATGACCTATGTGTATGAAATTATTACTATGAATATATTGCTATGAATTTATTGCTATTAATTGATACATGGTATTCTATTACCCAGTATTATATGTGAGCACGATTAACGAGAGTAGAGAGAAATGAGCACACATATGTTCTTTTTCACGGCCGCCGTTATGGTAAAACGCCAATAACGACAGGATTAAGAAAAAAATGAAAAATCCCGGTATTATTCAGAAACGATGTGATGAACAATCTTTGAACTGGATCCATGACATCCATGATGCTGTGGGGATCAGAGGGGGACTCAATGAGTAAAACAACAACCTCTGTACCCCATGGATCCTGCATACCCTGGCAGATGCAGCGTGAAGACCTGCGATATGTCCTGGTTTCTGCCGGGGAGAAGGGACCAACTCTGAAAGGATGGAACCAGGTATCACAGGGAAGACGTCATGATGATCCCATATTGGCTTTACACCTGCAGCATGGTGAGAATTATGGGTATTATCCTGCTTCCGGTTCAGATATCCCCTCTCTTGACGTGGATAATAGAGGGACATTTCATGCAGCAGGCGGGAAGGATCTGGTCAGAGAGACATTCCGGTATTCAGCATGGCCTGACTGGCATAAGTACCGGGCGATCGTCTCCTGTCCGGATATCCCTGTCCACTACCTGGGGCATAGACTCTCCATCCGAAGCGATCGGGACCAGACCATTGTTGAACTCTTCTTCCCGGCTGGAAGAGAAAAAACCGGCGGTCAGTGTATCGGGCCCGGCTCTCTTCACCCGAATGGGAACCGGTATGAGATATACGATCCTGATGCTTCCATAATGACTGTCAGATGGTCTGATATTGAGACGGTCACGAGAATCATTAGCCCAGCCATCGCTGATTCGATCCCTGAACAGGAATACAGGGTCCCTCTGCAGAGCAAAGGAAAGACAATTACTGAGCGGTATGGTCTCTCTGTCATGGATAACCTCCTGACATACGATCCGTATAAGATGATATGGACGATCTTATCTGGAAATCCAAATTTGATTGCGTCAGTAAACCGATGAATCGCGATTCTTACATTTGGGAGGATTATTCGTTCAGAATCGTCATCAATGAGCGTAGTTTTTATGTGATCCATTCTATCATCGGACTGTTATTCGTTCCCGAATGGTGTATTCACTACCAATTCATTGAAGGTAACAATTGAGAATTCTGTTATGTAGGTCCTCATGTTCTATTCATGGCTATGTAAGGCGAACGATCTCATCTGCCTTCAATCAAAGAGACATTTTCAGAATAGCCATATCTTTCAGTTCTATTCCATTTTCAATAATGGGCTCTGGATAGTGATTACGATAATAATCCCGAACAATATCAGATATACAAAACCCCGCTTTCTGATAGAGGTATAACTGCTTCTTTGCACAATCAGGAGTGCAGAT
>CAZEWE010000180.1:0-4777 GCA_964515765.1 uncultured Methanospirillum sp.
AGATGAAGATAATAAACGGACCAGAACTGAAAGAACGTACTGAGAAAAACGTCGCATATGTCTCCTATGTCGGGAATTATGTCGGAAAACCGGAGATCTTCAGGGGACTTTTTGAAAAACTCTTTGGATGGGCGTTTCAAAATCAGGCGATGCGACCAGATACAGAGATATTGTCTGCCTATTATGATGATCCTGAAAAAACTCTGCCTGACGATATGAAGCTGGAGATCTGCATGACCATACCCGATGATATCGCAGTAGGAGGAGAGATCGGGAAAAAAGTACTTCCTGGCGGCAAATACGTGGTAATGCGTGCAGAAATGAGTGGACCGGATGAATATGGTCCCGGATGGGAAAAGGTAGTTGAATGGGTTTCTCAACATGATCTTTCTATTGATCTCTCCAGGGCAAGTTATGAGATCTATCTGAACAATCCGGAAGAGCATCCGGATAAAATCCATATCGTTGATATCTGCCTTGCAGTCCGGTAATCATCTCTTTTAAGAAACAACGAGGGACATGAGATACATTCCCTTTCCCTCCTGATTTGGTTACTTTTCAGAATTCATCTCTTCATCGCCGTGGATCATTCTTCGGACATACTCTGGTGCAAACTCGTATACCGGAGCAATCAGTTCACTGAAATTCTTCTTCCCGACAAACAAGGGGGATGGTCCCAGTCGTCTGAGCACGGCTCCGGGTACGTCAGGTTCTGCAGTCGGGTGCACTTTGAAATCGTCCAGAGAGGTTTTCAGATCGTAAAAACCGACCGGGCTCAAAGGAGCGGGTTCTGATACAAGTGTCTCTGCGGATTGTGGTTCTGGAGCAGGTTCATCCTCTGGAGAACCCCTTTCTTTGCGAAGCTCTTCAAGGAACTCTTCTTTTTCTTTCCCCCTCATTGCAAATATGAGAAACGGATCAGCATCAAAGCGTTCTGCCAGGATGTAATACACGGCAGCGATATGTTTACAGGGATTTGCATAGTCAGGACAGTTACAATCGGTCTTGAGATCTTTTGCAGAACCAGGGAAGAGATGCACCCCTGCTGTCTCCACGATCTCTTCGATCTCATGGGGAATCTCTCCGGACAGGAGGCTTGCTGCATGGAGAGCCTGATTGGCAATCTCCGCAATTACCTTCTTCCATTCTTTTTCATCCCAGGTATTCAGACCAATACTGACCTGGTATGGCCGGGGCCGTGAGCCCTGAACCGATGCATGCACGATTCCATTTTTGATATCCATGCTGGTCACCTGTCCTTTCCGTGCATAGGTTTTTCCTCGTACAAGCCGGTTGTCCATCCCCATCCGGTTCAGGGCATCGAGGAAGCGTTTTGACCACCATTGTTCCCCGATATCCCCCCGTTTACTCTTCACTTTGATACCGTCTTTCACCGCCCGTGGAGAACTCTTCGGGAAATAGTAATACCCCATCTATGCACCTCCGATCAGTTCGCCCCTGAGGCTGAACACATCACGCAACTCATCGGTGGAGAGTGAGGTGATCCAGTCCTCACCGGTTCCGATAACACTGCCCGCAAGAGCCCGTTTCTTTTCAATCATGAGATCGATTCGTTCCTCAAGGGTTCCAGCACTGATAAGCAGATGCACGGCGACGTTCTTCTCCTGCCCGATTCGGTATGCCCGGTCTGTTGCCTGGTCCTCTACTGCCGGGTTCCACCACCGGTCAATGTGGAAGACATGGCTTGCACGGGTCAGATTCAGCCCCACTCCACCTGCTTTCAGAGAGAGGAGGAAGAGCTGTGGACCGGAGGGATGGGCAAAACGCTGGACCATCTCATCCCTGACTCCACGAGAAGTTTTCCCGTGAAGAAAGAGAACCTCCTCGTGAAAGGTCTTTTTTATCAGTTCAACAAGCCTTTGTCCAAATGTCGGGAACTGGGTAAAGAGAATGGCCGCATCTCCGGCTGCAATTACGTCTTCAAGCAGAGAGAAGAGGAGCCCGATCTTTCCTGATCGGTCTGGTGTGAGTTTTCCATCGTCAAGAAATGCATCAGGATGGTTACAGATCTGTTTCAGCCGGAGGAGAGCAGAGAGGATCATGCCCCGTCTGGCAATTCCTTCCGCATCCTTTACTTCAGAGAGCATCCCTTCCACAACCGCCTGGTACAGGGTTGCCTGCTCAGGTGTGAGGGTACAGTACCGCTTCATCACGTTCTTTTCCGGAAGGTCTGCGATGATGGAACGGTCGGTTTTCACCCTCCTCAGGATAAACGGACGAACAAGGGACTGTAACCGTTCAGATGCCTCCGTATCATGGTACTTTTCAATCGGAATGCCATACGCCCGTTCAAAGGCTTTTTCGCCTCCAAGATATCCGGCGTTCAAAAATTCCATGATTGACCAGAGTTCAGAGAGCCGGTTTTCCACCGGTGTTCCGGTCAGGGCAATCTTCCGATCTCCTGAAAGGGCACGAACCGCTTTTGCCTGCCTGGTTGATGAGTTCTTGATATTCTGTGCTTCATCAAGCACAATGAGATCCCAAGGGTTACTGCACATCAAGTCCTGGTCACGTGCAATGACCTGGTATGTGGAGAGAACGAGATCGTGCTTTCGTATCGCATCTTCAAACGTTTCATCATCTGCACGGGTTGTTCCATGATGAATATAGACAGAAAGACCCGGTGCAAACCGGGCCAGTTCACGCTGCCAGTTCCCAATAAGTGACATCGGGCAGATAAGCAGGCTTCGGTCAAGGACTCCCTTTTCTTTGCCGGAGAGAAGATATGCGATGAGCTGAATAGTCTTTCCCAGCCCCATATCATCAGCAAGGCAGGCACCAAGTCCATATCCGGTCATGAATGAGAGCCATGTATGTCCGGTTTCCTGGTACGGGCGGAGTGTTCCCATAAATCCCGCTGGTATCGACTCACGGTTCATGACTCCCTGCCCGCCGTTCCCAAGAAGGGGGACGAAAAATTCACGGGCTTTCTCATCTCCCGGAGCGATCTCCACCGTCAGGCCTTTGGTTTCTCCTCCGTTCAGTCCAAGCCGGAGTGCTTCCATGACCGATATTTTGCCCTCCGGATACTGTCTCTGAAAGGTATCAAGAGCATGTTTCAGTTCTGCCGGATTAAAGGCAGCCCATTTCCCTCCAACGTGAACCAGTGGCATCTTAATGTCCACGAGTTTCTCAAATTCATCCGGAGAAAGGGTTACATCACCGATTGAAATTTCCCAGTCAAATGAGAGGAGGGCATCCCTGGTGAAAAACCCGGGTCCCTTCGAACTTTTTCCTTTCCTCTTTCCAGTTTTCAGGGAGAGTCTTATCCGCGGATTTTTGGAACTGTCTTTCCACCAGGAAGGAAGAAGAACCGATATCCCTGCCTGTTTAAGAACCGGTACTGCATCGGCAAGGAATTGATGGACCGTTCCTGATTCAAGGGAATTCCCTGTCGGGGCACGCCGCTTAAGAGATTCAAGGATTGGGGGGAAGATTTGTCCTGCCTTAAAGAGGTCTGTGAGCATCTGCTCCTGTGGGTTTTCAAACCGGTGATGCAGGTATGTGATGGTTTTCGTTTTTTTCTTCCAGATCTCTTCTGCCGGAATGACCAGTGATGGATCATCACTTGCCTGCAGAAGATATTCAAGCCTGAATTCAGTTTCAGCTTCTGAAGGTTCCCTGAGTCTGATACCGGTGTAAAACGGCCGGCTTTTCGCTTCTTGATCAAGGACAGAGAGCCATTTTTTCATGTCACTATACGCCGTATTTGTGGTAGATGCATCTTCGGCCGGTTCTGGTACGCTCTCCCCCCAGAGTAACATCAGCAAACGGGCAGCCGGATTTGTTCCGGATCTGGCACGGCCATGCAGGGCAAGCGGATGATGCTGGCATGCTTCCCGGAGGACCGCCGTGATACAGGAGTTGATGAAGGTCTTCACTATCTGGTCAGGACTCTGATTGAGATTCTGAAAAGAATAGCAGACTCCTGGCATTGCACCGGAGAGTTGTTCTCTTCGTGCCTGGTCTTCCAGGGGGAACACTGCCTCCCACTGCCCGAAACTCTGCGGTCCCTCTTTGCATGACGGAATAAAGAGTTCCCGAGAGACACATTCCAAGGCGAACCCGAATGCATACCGGAAAAATGTGATGCTATCCCGGCACCTGATTCCATCACTCTGCTCTGTATCCATGACCGGCAGAAGATGGGTAAGATGAGAGAGTGGAATTGAAAGTGCAGGGATATCAGTAGGAATAAAGAGGATGTCTTCTCCGGTAAGAGGTTCATCGGAAAGAAGAGGTTTGTCACCCCGCCCGGGAAGGTTGAGAATAACCGATGTTTTCCTGGTTGTATCTGGTAAAGGATGATATCTCCCAACCGCTTCAAAAAGAGTGTCATGAGGGAGTGCATGAGGATGGGGGATTATCGACGGGGCTTTAGGTTTTCTTCCCCTCTTTTTCGGGCTTTGGTTTTCCGGATCTTCACCAAAGACAAACAGGTGATCAGGGGTATCCGGGTGATAACAGGCATGAAGGTATTGCATAGGGCCTGGCCTTACTGTGGTGGTTGGAGTACGTAAATTGATCTTCTCATGTGAAAAATCCTGAATGATTCGAGGATAAATTGTTAATTGTATGTTTGTATTATTCCTGCATAAAAGAATGTTTTCAGGTTGTTCCGAGTGGTTTAATCTCCGGAAAAAGGGTAGAGCCTGATATGTACTCCCAAGAGAGGGACTATTTCACGATATTAATAGGGGGGAGTGGTTTTCATCAGAATTATCTCTCCAATATATCGATATTTTTGAGTTTTGCG
>CAZEWE010000181.1:0-4742 GCA_964515765.1 uncultured Methanospirillum sp.
AAGGGTATTTCCTTCAATAAAAGTAGTACCATGAATATAATGTAATTCGAAATTACGTTTATATGCTTCAATTTCAGAAAAAGTCAGAAACTCACGTATCCTTTGATGAAAACATCAGATCGTCTCAACTTGCAAAACCAATTCTGGTGTGAGAAATTCATATGAATAAATAGTGGAAAAGAATTCTGCTCGTTTTTGAATTGCTTTTGTCTCAAGCTCAAGTGCATATTGTTCTTTTATTGTTGATGCATTAGAATCTGTAATTGTGATTGATGGATTAACTGGAACAAATACTGTGGAATTTTTCCCTTCAATTGTGAAATCCTTGACAATGGAGGTTATGGTTAAACCATCCGATCCTTTTATATTCTCAAATCGATATCGCAACTCTGGCATAAATGATACAAATAAATGTAGATGATAGGTTATACAGTGTCTGTTCCATTGTTACCTAATGTTTACCCATTATATAACTCCGCATTGTGACTTTTAAATTAAACGATTTATTTGGATTATTTGGGTCGCATTAGGTGTCGGACCTATCATTCTATATTTTCGTGAAATCGCGTTTACAATCTATCTTGAAGAACTTAGAAATTTAATGAATCAGCAAATTCACTCATATCTGTGGCATTTACATCCATTGCATAAATTGCTTCATGATCGAAATTGAAAGAGATATCAATCAGATAAAAGAAACAATAGGAATAGTCATGGAATAGCTCCCCTGGAAAGTTGCTATCCATGACAGGAGTACAAATGGTAGTACGATATCAAATCGTAAATACCTTTCTCGAGTGGGCCTGTTCCCGCTCGGGTCTGGTAGAAAAGAGTTTGTTAGTTGCTGACGTTATCCTTATTGGTCAACACTTTGGCCTTTGGTGACATCAGCAAAACCTCTTTTTTACCATCTTCTTCTAAAATTGGCTGGAATAGGGTAAAAAAAATTGGGTGACACAAACATGTTTTTTTCTGAGAAAAGCGTTAAGAAAATCAATAATTTTAGGCGAGAGAAATTATGAAATGAAAAACGGGAAATTCATACTCGGTAAAATCGAGAAACGATTTTTTTTAAGCCTCAGGCGAGATTTGAACTCGCGACCTCGTCCTTACCAAGGACGCGCTCTACCGGCTGAGCCACTGAGGCGAATGCTTGTGCCTCTACAAGTATGCATGATCAATATTTAAACATTTTGAACCACACTCACACGATCCCCCCATTTAAAATTAAGGGCATAATTTCGCTTACATCAGATTTTTCCATCAATCCATCCAAATTTTAATTGATGATCTGTGGTGTTGATGAAGCAGGAAAGGGGTCTGTCCTGGGTCCCATGGTGGTCGCCGCGGTCGGATGTATGGACATGGATGACCTGATTGCTCTTGGTGTGGCCGACTCAAAAAAATTATCCTCAAAAACTAGGGAGAAGATTTCTACAGAAATTAAGGCACAATTTCCGTTTTCTATTGTAATCCGGACTGCAACTGACATAGATGAGCTCCGTCATTCAATGACCATGAATGAGATAGTTGCCCGCTCTCATGCAGAGGCTCTCACCCCTTTGCAATGCACTTGCGCATATGTCGATGCATGTGATGTGAACGAGAAACGGTATGGGGAGACTGTTTCATCTTTCTCACCACCTGAATGCACCATCGTTGCCCGTCATAAGGCTGATTCTCTCTTTCCACCGGTATCAGCTGCATCAATTATTGCGAAAGTCGAACGGGACCGGATTATTGAAGAGCTCTCACTTGAATATGGTGACATCGGGAGTGGCTACCCTTCAGACCTGG
Source organism: uncultured Methanospirillum sp. (assembly GCA_964515765.1). Taxonomy (GTDB): domain Archaea; phylum Halobacteriota; class Methanomicrobia; order Methanomicrobiales; family Methanospirillaceae; genus Methanospirillum. Next base: position 1,798 of record CAZEWE010000181.1, read on the forward strand.
TCACCATTACCTATCTTACCGATTACATCCGGCAGCATAATCATCCACCAGACATTGCGCGTTCAAGCTGGGAGACCGTCAAAAATCTTCTTCATCAGAAAAACCAGAGTTCTCTTTTTGATTTTTAATATCCGTTACACAACCTTTTCTTCCTGTCAGGGCTACCTGTAAACATAAATGGACTGGTTTCTTATTCTGCTCGGCTGTATTGCCGGCTATGTCCTCCTTCTTGCATATATTCGGACATACAAACCCTTTCCCCGTTTTATCACACTGTATGGTCCGATCATCGGGCTGAAAACAGATCAGGTCGGGTTTTTTGATTACTTCAAAAAGTTCTCCGGTTTTTTACGCATATATGGAACGATTGGGGTAGCGATGGTGATCATCGTATCCGTTGCGATGGTTGTGATGCTTCTCCTCTCGGTAAACCTGACCCTGGAGCTGAAACCTGAACCGACATCTCTTCACAAGCCCCAGAATATCTTTCTCATACCGGGTGTCAACGAGTTTGTACCCTCGACCTTTGCGGTCTGGTTTGCATTTATCCTGACTTTGGTGGTCCATGAGTTTGGTCATGCCATTCTCTGTCGGGTTGAAAAGATTGCGGTGAAGAGCATGGGGGTGCTGTTTCTGATAATACCCATCGGGGCATTTGTTGAGCCTGATGATGAGGAGGTGAAGAAAGCATCTCCCTGGCCACGAATGCGGATGTATGGAGCGGGAATAATCAACAACATCCTCATAGGCCTGGTAAGTTTCGGACTGATGGTCAGCCTGATTGGAATGGCTGTGCCAACACAGGAACCGGTGGTTGTGGGCCTTTATCAGAATTATTCTGCAGCACAGGCAGATGTCCCGACCCCCTCCATCATCAGGACAGTTAATGGCGAGTCTGTCTATTCGTCACAGGAAGTATCTGATATTCTGAATTCAACAAGGCCTGGTGATACAGTAATTGTTGGATTTGATCACATGGGAGAGATGAAAGATTACTCTTTGAATGTGTCGAACTGGCCTGAAGCACTTGGCAGTCGTGAATCAGGGTTTATGGGAGTCTTTTACTATAATGGTCAGGGGATTATTGATACCGTACAGAGCATGTTCTCTCCGATTGGAATTTTCATGCTGCTTTCCGTCCCATTTAATCCAACGATGGAAGGACAGTACTTAAGGATACTGGGGTTTGATGTGGCAGATACCGGGTATTATCAGGTTCCATTCCCCGGGTACTGGGAGCTTATTCACCTCCTGTTCTGGAGCGGATTTATTAACCTCGCCGCCGGTCTTTTCAATGCTCTCCCCATGATCCCTCTTGATGGAGGTTTTATCTTCAAGGAGGGAACTGAACGTATCTTAAACCGTCGGGGACTTGCCCGGTATACGGATCATATCGTCGGCCTTGTAAGCACCGGTATGGTTGTCCTGATGGTGGCAATATTTACTCTTCCATACTTGTTCCACCTGTGATTGAGGGGAACGGTCAAAAAACATTTTTTCTTTCCGGTGGCATAAGAAAGTTTATCCAGTATCGATCGTGAACATGTACGAGATTGATATGCAGGTTCATAATCGATTCATTGCATGCGCAATAATTACCATCTCTCTTCTTACAGGATTTGCCTGTGCAGCATCGTCTGCGGGATCAAACCCGGGTTTTGCATCGCTGCCAACGTCATTTGAATGGGAAGGAGATAAGGTCCTCAATGGTGAGGATGCGACCAGTATGTTTGATGAGTCTTCATCTGATATTCTGGATGAACTGGAAGGAGCAGGTATGGTTATGTCATCAACAAGCGGCCTTGGCAATAACACCACTGCCGTAAATCGAACAGTGAACAATACTACCTCTCTGGTTCAGGGAACAGATGACCATCTATCCGGGTACGCCTCTGTTGGTGACATCATTAAAGCACAGGACTGGGCAGCACTTCAGCGGTACACTTCAGGCATTAACGCCACGTCCGAAATACCCGACTCCTCGTTATCACTTGGAAACAGAAATAATAATTGGGACAAATTATTCAAGGATCCTGAACCAGTGGGAATATCCTGCGGCCCCTGTTAATTTATTCTATTTTTTCAGGCCTGTAATACACCAGGCATGCTGCAATGATATCATGAAATCCCTGTGAATGACGGGTATATGCGATTGAAAAAATTCCTGCGCAAAAAGGGAGTATTGATATGAATTTTGAAAAATGTCGAAGTGATGCCCGTGCAAAGGTAATCTGGTTTCCATGGAGATCAGTAACAACTGCCCGTGCAGCCATCTTTCCTAACGTGGCCTGATTTTTAGACGACTCAAGAATTGCACAATATAGCCAGGGGATAATAATGATGGTGACCAGAAGAAATGTTGCTACCTGACCGGGGAAAGCCGTTGTTACCAGTATCCCGTCCATGGTTCTGACCTCCTCATGCCGGATCATCATGAGTAGCATTCGCCATCCTTCAGTGAGCCCCAGGTAGTATGCTGCAAAGCCGGCGATGAGGGTTATAATAATTCCATCAATGATCCCGGCAATGATTCTTCTCCCAAACCCGGCATAGAACCTTTTTTCATCTGAAATTTGTTTATGCTGATTTATATCTGACACAATAGAATATATCTATTAAAGAGCAATGAACCTGTCGCAAAAATAAGGGCTATTGGTTATCAGAAAAAAAATATTGAAAGTTCAGATCTTTGTCGGTTCGCTAAAGAACATGACGGCTGATGTTGTATTATTGGATGCTGACTCAGAACCTGAGTTCTTATTCTTCCCTTCCTTGAGCCATGGTTTTGTCTCCATCAGTTCATCATGCAGGGCCTGGAGTTCTGGGTCCACTTCAAGAGTGGCAAATGAATCGTCAATATGACATGCCGGGCAGTAGCTTTTTGTCTCAACCGATGATCCACTGGATGAACTGGTCCCATCAGTAGTCTCTTCATTCATTGCATC
>CAZEWE010000182.1:0-4736 GCA_964515765.1 uncultured Methanospirillum sp.
GAACGAGCAGGCATTAAAATAATTGTTCTCCCGTCGATGGTGAGTTCATCCTCCTGTTTTCCGGTAAGGATATATCCCTCTTTCAGATCAAACATCTCCATCGCTTCAAGAAGGCCCTTTATTTCCCGGTCTTTATTTCTGCTGGTTACCTCATAACAGACCTGAATTGCTTTGGTAACCTTGGTCTTTTCCTTTACAATAAAATCACATTCATGCTTTTCTCTGAAATAGAATAACTCCCTGTATTTTTTCCGTAACATGATAAAAACCAGGTTCTCTAAAAGCCTTCCAAAATCCTCAGAAAACCCTGTGGTATTTGCACATATCAGGCCGTTATCGACAGCATATACCTTTTTAGGATTGATCTGTCTGCTCTTATGAGAATAACTAAAACGTGGCAGAGTAAACAGGATGTAGGCATCTTCCAGATGGGAGATATAGGAGGCAACGGTGGTGACCGATCCTATCGCAGAAAATGTCTTTTGTAATTGTGATAGTGTCATCTCCCTTGCGATATTTCCAAGCAGGTATACGGCAATTTCAGTAATGAGTGCAGGATTTTTAATATTGTTACGATAGATTATGTCCCTTGCAATAATATCCAGGAGCAGGTTTTGTAATACTTCTTCCAGGCCCACACGGATATACTCCGGGAAGCCTCCTGTGAAGAGGTAGTCATGGAATGAGGTATCAGAATCTTCTTTATTTGTATATTCGAGAAACTCCTGATATGAAAATGGGAATAATTCCAGTCGTAAGTTCCTGCCAGTAAGTTTGGTTCCAAGTTCACGACTCAGTAAGGATGCGTTTGATCCGGTGATAATGACCTTTTTTTCAGAATCAAGAAGATATCGGATATAATATTCCCACCCGGACAGGTTTTGGATTTCGTCAAAAAAATACAGATCATGGAATCCATATTCCTTATGAAATACCTCCTCTAACACTTCATAATCCTGAATGGAAAAATCGATAAGTCGCGGATCTTCAAAATTCAGATAATGGAAGTTTTCCTCCGTTTTCATCATCTGCAAAAGAAGTGTGCTCTTTCCACATCGTCTGATACCTGAAATGATAATCGCAAAATTCTGGTGAGGCTGTATTTTTATAATGTCGTGCCGGATAATTCCTTGACTACGACTTATTATTGCATTTCTCTGGGATTTGACTATCTTTGTAATGTCATCCCTGAGTATCATGAATAGTACTACTACTGGCTTACTAATTTAACTATCCATTCCCATTGGATACTTCTGTCCATTTCAAATGATCAATACTGATCACTCACAAAGTTGGTCATTCGTATAACTGAAATACACAAAATAAAAAAGGGATATTCCTTTCATAAGGAATAAAAATCTTCTTTAATCGGTTGTGAACTTCTCCATTTCAGCGGAGATTTTTTGCACCGATGCAGCTGCTTCTGATATTGCCCGGGTAATCTGGTCTATTGATGCGGTTACTTCTTCGGTGGCCGCTGCAGAGTCTACTGCCTCTTTTGCCGTCTGCTGTACCAGATTTCCGACTTCGTTCACGCTCGCCGTTATCTCCTCAACCGCAGCCGCCTGTTCTTCGGTTGCTCCTGCCACTTCGGTCATATTGGCATTGACGGCATTGATAGCATCAACTATCTGTTTAAATACTTCTATCGTCTCCCCTACTGCTTTGTTTCCAGTTTTTACTTCGGTTGCAGAGGTTTTCATTGACTCTGATACCTGGAGGGATTTTTTCTGCAGGTTTCCGATGATCGTTGCAATATTTTCTGCCGATTTTTGCGATTCAAGGGCCAGAGCTTTCACTTCATCTGCGACAACGGCAAATCCAAGACCGGCATCTCCGGCCCTTGCTGCTTCAATGGCTGCATTCAGGGCAAGAAGACCTGTCTGTTCAGCAATACCGGTGATTACATCAACAATCTTCCCAATCTCTTCCATCTGACCGGCGATATCGGTAATGATGTGATTTGTCTCATCTACAGATTCGATGATAGCCTCCATTCCTTTTTCTGCATTTCCGGCAAGGCCATATCCCTTCATTGAGAGATCCACCGTCTGATTTGCCATGCCTGAAGCCTGTTCTGCCTTTGCTGCAACACTGCTGACCGTCTGTGAGAGATCTTCCATTGCCGTCAAAGTCTGCCTGATACCACTGCCACATCGGTCTGCCAGATTACTGACCGCATTGGAATTTTGTGCAAGAACATTTGCTGTCCCGGCAACCTCTTCTGCACTGGCATTGGTCTCTTCCATCCCGGTTTGCAGGTTCATGACCTCTTCTTTCACTCCATTCACGGCTGCAGAGCTCTGAACACCGATCTGGTCAAGAGATGAACGGAATGAGGCAAAATCCCCTGCTACCTGAATGGAGGGATTAAACCGGTCTGTAAAGTCCCCTTTTGCATACCCTGATGCAAGTCTCATCGCCTCAGTAACTGGGACTCCAACCCCTTCAAGGGTATCATTCAGGCCATGAATTATCGTTCTGTACTCTCCGGAAAGCCCGGCATCACTCCCCCTGAAAGAGAGATCTCCTCTGGCTGAATGTTCTGAAATCTGGTTTATCTCTGATGTAATCCGCTGGATGTTCTCCCTCATCGTGACCATGGCCTTTCCCAGACGATCCATGGGCCCTGCAACCGGAATATCAATTGAGAAATCTCCTTCTGCGATTGCTCCGGCTGCAAGACTTTTCCCTTCCAGGTTTTTCCCCAGCCGTGAGAATGCATCAGCCAGTTGACCGACCTCGTCCTTCTGATCCACAATTCGTTCGGTGGAGATGTCACCTTCGGCAAACTTTGCTGCCATATTCGTTACTGCGACAATTGGGCGTGCAATTGACCGGGCAACCAGGTAGAGCATGCCTACCCCGATGATAATGAATAGTATTCCAAGAATGACCAGTTGAACAATCTGCATCATCGGTTCAATCCCGATGACTCCTTCAGGGACGGTAACTGCAATATCCCAGTAGGTTCCTGAATCTCCAATCTTTACTGGTATGAGGGCTTTTGTATATCCGTCTCCTGTATAGAGCGTCCGCTCTCCTTTCTGGGCCAGTTCAAGAGCAGCCGGGAGTTTTGCTGCACTAATCCCTACTTCTTCAAGAGGAAGGTCAAATGCAGTCTTCCCGACCCAGTCAACGTTTCCAAGGTTTTCACCGATGACCATACCACCCTTGGAGAAGATTAGCAGATTTGCAGCACCGTCATACATGGAAAACTCCTCTGCCTGTTTGTTCAGGGAATCAAGGCCCAGGTCAACCCCGGCAATCCCGATAAATTTCCCGTTTACCATGATTGGAGCCACAAATGAAGCCATCAAAACATCTTTTCCGCCGGCATTGTACATGTATGGTTCAGTAGCCGCAGACTGCAGTGTGGTCTCTGGAAGCTGGTAATAATCGTCCGTATCCATCCCTTTCAAAGGTTCAACAGCAATCCCTGTTTCCCCCCGAAAATAATATGGCACAAACCTTCCGGACTCATCTGATCCTTTGGTATTTTTATAGGATTCATCCTGATTGTCAAACGCATTCGGTTCAAAACCGGCATATACTCCAAATTGATCAGGGTTATTCTCAAGAGCAGTCTCCAGTATTCTGCTTACCTGCTCCCGTGTCGGAGCTTTCCCCGATTCAAATAAGCCCTGAATGGCACTTGCAAGTGTTTCCGCATTCTCAATTGGTTTTGTGAGTTCTGCATTCATCACACCGCCGAAGTTTAGAGACGTAGCCTCAACATTATACTCTGCCTTTGCAAATGCTTCTCCATACAGGTTGAATGCCGCGTATCCGATGATGACACCGGCGATGATAAACATGGCAACCGCCCCCAGTGTCATAATTTTTGACTGTATTGAATTCTGATAAAATCTGAATGATATCATAGATCACCCCTAAAAATTCTTCATCCTGATTCTGTCCAGAATACGATATGCGATACTTCGATTTATTTATATGTTTGTACGGTGGGTGAATGAATCGGCGATTTTATATTCTGAAATTTCTCTGGCAGGTATCTTTGATTAATAATCCCGATATGGTATTTTTGATAGCTTACATCGTGATGATCAAATTACTCTTTTTTTTATTCCGGGTATTACCATACTCAATCCATTGATGGTATGGATTCAGGTTTTCTCAATCGATATCTATATCACTCATAAATCAATATGTTCAGCTATACGTCAGGATGAGAATATTATGAAAGGAAAAACACGATCATCAGATATCGTATCACTTCAAAATATGCTGGATGCGACTTCTTCCTCAATCCAGATAGTCGGACCTGACGGGGTCTACATTGATTGTAATGCGGCTACGTATGCAATGTTTCGTGCCAATAATGTTGAGGATATTATTGGCAAACCCCCTTCAGTTCTCTCACCGGCACATCAAAGTGACGGGACCGATTCAAACGATGGGGCTGCGCAGTACATAAAGCAGGCATTTTCCGGGGAGGTAGTGAGTTTCGAATGGGAACATCAGCGTTTTGACGGGTCCATATTTCCCTGCAAGGTTACCCTCCAGCTTATTGAGTATGAAGGAAAGACCTGTCTGATGGGGACGATTATTGATATCTCTGATATGGTCGCTCTCCGTCAAAAATCAGAATTTATTATCGCCAATGCCCCGACTCCTATCATTGATCTCAAACCGGATCTCTCTATCACCTATGCAAACCGAGCATTTGCCGATCTGATTGATACTCCATTTGCAGAAATTCAGAAGATGAAAGT
>CAZEWE010000183.1:0-4714 GCA_964515765.1 uncultured Methanospirillum sp.
CCATCACATAAGGTATGCATACCAGCACCTCGATGAGAGGATTCCCTGTGAGCCTCTCAGTACCTCGTGCCCCGATTTTTAAGTAGTTTCTTCTGATTCTGATGGGAGTTATAGAGTCTTAAAAATGAAGTTATTTTCCAAAATGGAGAATATTTAAAGATTATTTTGGTGCTACGGCCCAGGCAGGTAACTCAAAGCTGATCCCAAGAGCCCAAAGGACGATAGTGTACATAAACAGGGTCACCAGGAGAACACCAATCATATTCAGAATAAAGCCGGTTCTCATAAGATCTTTCATTGCAAGGTATCCTGTCCCATACGCCACGGCATTTGGCGGCGTTGCAACCGGGAGCATAAATGCAAGGGATGCCGTAAGAGCAGCCGTAAGCATAAGGATGACCGGGTTTATCATCAGACTGACTGATGTGACCGCAAGGATTGGCATCATAACCGAGGCTATTGCCGTGTTGGATGTCACTTCGGTCAGCAATGAGACCAGGATTGCGACCAGCAGAATGATGAATAACACATCCAGTATGGAAAGGCCGGTCAGGTGCTTTACCAGCTCATCTGCTAAGCCGGACTTGATAAATCCTTTGGAAAGACAGATACCACCACCAAAGAGGAGGAGAATTCCCCAGGGTATCTTCAGCACCGACTCCCAGTCCATGGTATATTGCCGGTTCCTGATACTCACCGGGAGGAGGAAGAGAAGGATCGCTCCAAACATGGCAATGGTTGAGTCATCAATGCCCGGAAAGAGGATATCAAGACCAGGTATCGTGATATCACCAATCTTTTTGGTCGCGGAGAAGATCCACATAAGGGCCGTCATGACAAAAACAATCAAAGTCCACCGCTCTCCGGGTGTTATCCGACCCAGTTTTTTCAGCTCTTCATGAATGATCTCACGGCTATGAGGAAGCTTTTCAGGCAGATGTCTGAACGGACCATACACAAGCCAGATCCAGGTGAGAGGAATAAATATTGCAACCAGCGGGATACCAAAGATCATCCAGTCTACAAACCCGATTGTCGGGGCATCAGGAAACAGAGTCTTGAGCTGGGCAAGAAAAATCCCGTTCGGCGGTGAACCGATGATGGTTCCAAGACCACCGATTGATGCTGCATAGGCAATTGAGATGACAAGAGCCTTAGCAAAGTCTAGACCTCCCTCTTCCCCTGATGTTTCCCTGAATGCATCCACCCCGATTGTCCCGATAATTGCAATCGCAATCGGTATCATCATCATCGCGGTCGCTGTATTGGATATCCAAAGTGAGATGAAGGCAGTTGCTAACATAAAACCCAGGATGATCTGTTTCGGGCTTGTTCCGGTCAGGAGAATAATATTGAGGGCAATTCTTCGATGCAGGTTCCACTTTTGCATGGCTGCTGCAATGATAAATCCGCCAAGAAAGAGGAATATTGTTTTATCTGCATAAGGAGCCGAGGCTTCAGCCGGGGTCAGGACACCGAGCAGGGGAAATCCCACAAGCGGAACAAGGGCGGTTGCAGGTATTGGTATTGCCTCTGTAATCCACCAGATGATCATGAGTGTGGTTACAGCTGCCGTTGCCTGAATTTCCCATGATATGAAGATAGATCCGGGCATGGCCAGAATCAGGCCGCTTATCACCAGGCCCAGAAGCAGACAAAAAAAATTCTTCATTTGTTATACATGTGAATTGAACAGTTATAACCCGTCCGAATTATGTTCTATCAGATTCACATACTACAGGGTTCATGAAACAAGAGAGGCAGTACCTGATCCAGTCAATACGTGGGAAGCGAACTTCCGGCGAAGATAATTATGCAAAGCCCTTCTTTAAATGGGCGGGGGGGAAGAGCCAGCTCCTCTATGAGTTTGATCCCCGGTTTCCAAAAGCTCTTGAGACCGGTGACCTGAACAGGTATATCGAGCCGTTCATTGGTGGGGGAGCGGTATTTTTTTACATCGCCCAGCTCTATCCCATCAGGGAATCGGTGATATGCGACATCAATACCGAATTAATCCTGACCTGGAAGGTTGTTAAACAGGATGTAACGGCCCTCATCAGGATCCTTCAGGAATTACAGGATGCATATGACGCCCGGGACGAATCTGGGAGGCTGAATCTCTTTTATCAGGTTCGCGATGAACTGAACCAGGAGAGATCCTCATTTGATTATGACACGTACGGAGATCATACCATCAAAAGGGCATCACAACTACTCTTTCTGAATAAAACATGCTTTAACGGACTTTTCCGACTCAATTCCAAGGGAGAGTTCAATGTCCCCTTTGGGAAGTATAAAAACCCAAACATTGTTCAGGAAAAAAACCTTCAGATGGCATCAGACCTTCTCACACATACTACCATCATGCAGGGTGACTTTACCACCTGTCTTGATTATGTTGATAATATGTCCTTCGTCTACATAGATCCTCCCTACCGTCCCTTAAATAAGACGTCATCCTTTACCGGGTACTCAAAGGAAGGGTTTTCAGAGGAGGACCAGATCAGGCTTCGTGATTTTTACGGGACGGTGGATAAAGCCGGTGCAAAAGTGATGCTCTCGAACTCTGATCCAAGAAATGAGGATCCGGATGACCACTTCTTTGATGACCTGTACAAAGATTTTCTGATTGAGCGGGTCCTTGCAAAACGGTTTATCAACAGTGTGGGAGAAAAAAGAGGAGCGATTAACGAGTTAATTATCAGGAATTACCAGGAGTAAAAAAAGATTAGCCGGTAATCTCTCCTTCTCCTGCACTATAGAGCCAGTACCCCTGATGTGGTCTGACAAGCCGGTCATCACTCTGATCTCCAGACCCGCCATTCAGGATGGGGCTTTCATACTGCTGCAGGGTCGCATCATACCCGACCACATATTTCCAGATACTCTGAATGGGTGAGAGGGCTGTTTTTGCCTTCGCCGGTTCTTTCAGCGGAAGACCCCACGTATTCCAGCCACTCTGTACCTGTTTTCTGACAACACCCGGTGATGGTGCATACTGCAGCGGGACCGAATCATCCTTCGTGGAATACACCCAGTACCCGGTCATGATTGAAACCGGATCAGATGCTTTCAGGGTCTTCCATCCGGTACCATGCACATATTCAAGGACTGAATGGCCTCCGGAGCTTACCTGCCCGAATATCTGAGCGGTATCTTTTCCGGATGCAAGGGGTCGTGGCACTGATACAAAGTTCCATCCCTGGTGCAGGGGGATTGCATCCTCACCTGAAAGAGCTGCGAGAGTAGCGGCCAGGTTCACCCGTCCCTGTGCGGCGACTTTCCCCTGGAGTGCCGGGACTGCATCAGAATGGGTGATCATGAGCGTTCGGATCTCCGGTGATGTAAGACTGCTGTCGGTGTTCATAACAAGAGATGCCATTCCTGCCACGAACGCGGTTGCCTGTGATGTTCCGGTCATGAATTTATATTGTGACCCGCCAGGAGTGGAAAGTGCCGTGCTGTAGAGGTCCTCTCCGGGAGCGGCAAGATGAACGGTGGTCCCGTAATTTGAGGTTGAAACCAGGGTGTCAGATGAGGTGGTTGCAGCAACCCCGATGATATTGGGAAGCTGGAATGATGAGGGGTAATGAGGATTCTGATCATTGTTCTTCCCCTGATTGCCTGCTGCACAGATAAACAGGGCAGAAGATCCGGCTATTGCATCATATAGACCCTGGGAACTATCAGATCCACCAAATGAGCAGCTGATGATATCTGCACCGGCTGATGATGCATATTCAATTCCCTTGATGATATCAGACGTGTATGCCTTTCCGTTTGCTCCGATTGCCTTTACCCCCATCAGTTTTGTCTGCCAGGCAATACCGGATACCCCGACCTTGTTATTGCCGACAGCGCCAATGATCCCGGCACAATGGGTTCCATGCCCGTTATCATCCATCGGGTCCGGAGTCTGGGTTATCACATTAAACCCATGTTCTCCTGACGGACCGGTCCACATATTGGATGCCAGGTCAGGATGGGAATAATCGATTCCGGTATCAAGGACAGCAACTATTACCTCCCCTGAACTGGTTGTCATATCCCATGCATTCAGGACACTTCCATCAGCACCCGCCTTTCCGGCAGGGGTATTCTCACGGTAGACCTGTCCGGTATTCGAGATCCCCCACTGACGCCAGAGCTCAGGATCGTCCGGAGTCTTGTCAATGGACAGGACATAGTCAGGCTCAGCATACAGAACACCGGGGAGGGCAGAAAGGGATTTTATTGCTTCCTCCTCGCTCTTTCCCTGTGTTGAATACAGCACAAGACCAGACAGACTTGAACTCATATCCTCTTCCATGGCAACCCCTTCAATCTCAATCTCTGCAAGGGCCGATACTTCCGATGTATTATACCTGACAAGGATTCGGGCCCCTTGTTCTGGTACTGACTGATTCACTCCTTCCGATGCATATCCGACCGATGACGCAGATATATTCTCACTCTGTTTCGTGCGGTTTTCTACAGACATCGGGATAATCGGGATGGCTCCTCCGTTTTCACCCTGGCCGGCCCCTGGAACGGAGAAATAGTCACGGGCTGAGGGATGCCATCCGGAAATCGGTTCAGCTGATGCATTACACCAGATAAGAAGAATTATTACACCGAGAAATACCCATCCGATATGCCTGGTCATATCATTCACAGCTTGAATCATCGTCTGCTAAGAAGATAAGGTTTCATACTTTACCATCCAGTATGATAC
>CAZEWE010000184.1:0-4710 GCA_964515765.1 uncultured Methanospirillum sp.
TCGAATTTACCAATTCAGAAGGTGAGTATACAGGGATTGCAGCAGACTTTCTTGGATTAATAGAGAAGAAAACCGGTCTTAATATTGTTCCGATGCAATCCGGAAGTTTTGCACAATGTATAGAATCTATACAAAGCAATACTACTGATCTCCTTGGAGCGGTTTATATTTCCGATCTTCGGAAAGAATATCTCACGTATTCTGAACCCTATCTCGAACCACCCCTGGTTTTTTTAACCAAAAATGTTTTTGATAAAGATGTAACTATCGATACAATTCGTGAACGAGGATTGTCGATTGCGGTTGTCAATGGATATACCAGCCATGAATTATTAAAACAAAAATACCCGGACATTAAGCATATTACTGTTACTGATGTGAAATCAGGTCTCTACCTCGCATCTGTTGGCAGCGTTGATGTATATTTTGGAGATCTTGCCACTTCAACATATTTCTCAGAAATCGGAGGTATTTCAAATCTGAAAATTGCAGGCGTGTATAATCAGAATGATATTCAGACAAAGATGGCTTTTGGTATTGCAAAAAATAACCCGGAATTAGCACATATTATCAACATCGGGCTCTCAAGGATTACGCCTGTTGAACGTGATGAGATCATGAAAAAATGGATCTCCCCTACTCTTGTGCCGCCACTCAACATATACCGGGCCTTCAATTCTCTTATTTTTGGAATAATTTTCGCTTTAATTGCGGTTCTCATTTTCATTTACTGGAACCGGTCACTTCAGAGAAAAGTCAAAGAACAAACCTCTCTATTGGTCCATGATATTGAAGAGCGGAAAAAAATTGAAACCGCACTATTCAACAGTGAAGCAAAATACAGAACACTATTTGAAAATAACAGCAGCCCATTCATTATTTGCGAAGAAAACGGTTCAATCCTTCTCGTAAACAATGCGTTTTATCATGTAACCGGATTTTCTGAGCAAGATGTGAAAAACATAACACATTGGTCTGAACTAATCACCTATCCGGAAGATGTGAATAAAATCATCGATTATCTAAAATTTTTACCAGAATCTTCACATGAGAGCCAAGGGTCGATTGATTCTCATATGACTGCTAAAAATGGAGAAATTCGTGATATTGTATTGACATGTGCGAGAATACCTGGATCTACACAAATTGTCATCTCATTCATCGATGTAACCGAGAGAAATCAGACGAAGAATATTCAACAACTTGCAAATCTTATCCATTTTATTCCGGATGCAATCTTTGCCATAAATAATGACGGAATTGTAATTGCATGGAACCGGGCTGTCGAAGTAATGACTGGGGTACCCGCTTCTGAAATGATTGGAAAAGGGAATTATGAATATTCAATTCCCTTTTATGGAGTTCGAAAACCTATCCTTATTAACCTAACATCTGCATCCATCGAAGAATTACATGAAAAACAATACACCCATATCAGTCGTCAGGGTAATTTCCTTATAGCAGAATCAGCAGATGCGAAACCGAAGGGAGAAAAGAGAGTTTTACAAGGTTTTGCAGCACCATTGTTTGATGAAACCGGAATGATTATCGGTGCTATTGAAGGTATTCATGATATTACAGAACTTACCCTTGCGGAAGCAGCACTTCGAAAAAGCGAGGCTAAGTATCGGACGATAGTTGATACATCTCCTGCAATCATTTTTTCTCTCTCTTTCCTTGAGGGGAAAAAAATTATTACATCGATAAGTCCTGTATTTACATCGATTACCGGGTGGAGTATAAATGAGTGGATTGGAAGACCAATTATGGAGATGTTCCATCCGGAAGATTCTGCTTTATTCCAAAACCAGTTCATATCTCCCGATGGACAAAAAAAACATTCAGCGATGAATGTGCGTATTATTACCAAATCCGGAGAGTATCTGGAGGGTAATTACATCAATGCCCCAATCATTCGCGATGGAATAAATATTAGTGAATTAGGTATTTTCTTAGATGTGACTGAACTGAGAAGAGCAGAATGTGAACTTCGTTCATCTGAAGCAGAGCTAAAGGCATTATTTTCAAGTATTATTGATGTGGTCATTGTTTTGGATTCAGAGGGAAAATACATAAAAATTGCCCCCACAAATCCAGAAAATCTATACAAACCCGCAGATCAGCTTATTGGAAAAACACTCTATGAAATCTTTCCAGAAAAGGCTGATTATTACATGTCATACATTACCCAGTGTCTACAAACCAGACAACCGGTCCAATTTGAATACTTCCTTCCAATTCAGGACAAAATTGCCTGGTTTTCTGCAATAGTATCTCCATTGACTGATAATACAGTAATATTAGTTGCCAGAGACATTTCAGAGATTAAATTATCAGAAGAGGCAATCATGCTTGCAAATAAGAAACTGAATCTTCTTTCAAAAATTACCAGGCATGACATAATTAATCTTCTTGCGGGTTTGAGCGGGTATATCAGTCTTTCACTTGAATTAGTAACTGATCCTACAGTATCAGATTATCTTAAGAAAGCAGAACATGCATCAGTTTCTATTCAACATCAAATTAATTTTACCCGCGAATATCAGGATGTTGGCATTTATAAGCCTGGATGGAAAAATATCGGCAGCATTGTGGATGATGTGATACTCTCTCTCCTTCCCGATGACATACGGTGTACCCACAGCGTAGACTTTGTTGAGGTTTTTGTTGATCCTCTTCTTGAAAAAGTTTTTTACACCTTATTTGAGAATTCCATCCGGCACGGAGAACGGGTTACAAAAATTCAGATCTCTTCTCATGAACATGACGGATATTTATTTATTGTCTATGAAGATGATGGAACAGGTATCGAAAATTCCGATAAAGAGAGAATATTTGAAAGAGGATATGGGAAACATACAGGTTTTGGTTTATTTTTATCAAAAGAAATTCTCTCAATCACCGGGCTATCAATCAGAGAAAATGGTATATTTGGGAACGGTGCACGATTTGAAATCATTGTACCAAAAGGATCATATCGTTATGTGACCCCTCTTGATGAATGAATAATTGAGCAATCCAATGAATTAGAGTCCATTGCTAAAGATTTGTTATAACCAAGATGAAATGATTGGTATATCATAAGGATTGCTAATGAACTATGATTTTCAGTGAACACGTTGTGGGATCGAGTGTTCGATATATTAATTGATCATCATTATTATATACCAAAAAACCAATTGGAATTATGGGTCCGGTTTTTAGGTATCAAAAATCTGTAGTAATACTGCTGATTATCACGATTTTCTGCTGTTTTGTGGCTGGAGCTGAAGAAGAGTCTGATACCCTGTCAGATGAAGCAGGAGCTTTTAACATATCAGAACCAACAGAAATCGCCATTACATCAGAGGCAGCAGAAAATCTCTACATTGAAGAACTCAGGAGTCTGGTTCCTGAAGGTTTGTCAATTGATGATAAGACCCTGAATGAGTTGTTTAACCCGGTAGTGATCGAATCAGAAGAAGATGCTCCTTTTATCGAGGAATTATCCGGGAACGGATTTGTGGTGCAGCAGGGAGCAATTCTGAAAGCGGATTTTATCATTTTTACTGAACTTGGTATCGTGCCTGATGCCCAGGGCAACAATGCCGATAATCCATATTATTGCATGGCCCTTCCCCGTTCTCCAAATCAGACCGTTCCGAATGATGGAGAATATCCTAATGGAATGTGCAATAATTTCAGGATACGGGCAGATGAAGCGATTGTAATGATTGGGACAACCCCTTCTGATATGAAATTTTATAATTACATGATTTACCTGATAGACCGTAGTTATGGCCCTGAAAGAAGGTTATTATTTGCAGGGCTTGGTGATTCCATTAATATCGGTGATGTAAAAGCACAGACCGGTTCCCGTGATGGGTTCAATGAACCGATCATGATCATTTATTCCGCTGATAAAACGGTGGCGGAAAGGGTAAAATCTCTTGCAGAAGAAGCAGGGTATCCGGAAAGTATGATCTTTATCAAAGAGATCCCATCTCAAATGGTGAATATGGGTCTTGAGGAAGATGATGATACGTTTGCATGTAATATCAGAACTGCAATATATGATTCGCCCGAATCAAAAATGAAGTACATGGAAGATGTTTTTACCATGTATCGAGCATACCGGGTGACGCCGGAATCGTCAGAACCAGTCGATCCCTATCCGGTAAAAGATCTGAAGATCAGGGGGACTGGAAGATCAGAATTTGGTCTGATGAACTCGGTAAACCAGCTGAGAGATGCTATCATCGCTGCATATCCTGATTATACCTATATAGAACCAGATACAACCATTTGGCTCCCGGAAAGCCCTGAGGGGATGCATAATGATGAAAATTCCTATGGAGAGTCCAGAGATACTCCATATCTTGGGAGTCAGAACTTTACCCTTGGAGAGGACCAGTTTGCCATCTCGTACGGGGTGAACCATATGGCATCCGGAAAGGCTGTTTATAGCAATATTGTCGCATATGGAGCTGAAAAACTCAATGGTGTAATTTCTGTTGACAGCACCCAGTTTGGTGATAGTGCTTTCCGTTATATTCCTGATGATCCGAATGCCCCCATGCTCTATGCATATACTATTTCCCGGGTCAACTCAACCGAGCCATATACTATGGTTGTTCCCCAGGGACCATACCTGGAAGGAATTCCCTTAGAGGATGAGATGTGGATCGGATGGAGGGCATACATGGAACCAGAGACGAAAGTAGGCCCTGC
>CAZEWE010000185.1:0-4685 GCA_964515765.1 uncultured Methanospirillum sp.
GATAATCTTTTATGTTGTGAGATCATGCCAAAAAAGGTCTGGACATATAGTCCTCAATCAGGGGGGCAGAAAATACCTCCACAAGTGCAGAGTGAAGTGAAACAAAAATTGCTTGCTTATGCAGAAGAGAGATATGGAGATATTAAAGGCCTTATTCGTATCGATGTGAGATTTAAAGGGCATTTTTGTTATATTGATGCGTATGATGAGCCTCCTGAACCGGATGAGGAGAGTCTGTCATACTTTGGGATTACCCGCGAAGAATTTATTGAGCAACGGAGAAATACTCCATCTCCGCTATGCCGTCTCAGATATTTTCCATTGGCAGGATGGACATTGGCAATCTATACATACAGCAATGAGAAATATGAGCCTGCAATATTTTCAAGTGGAAAATGGGAGGGTACACCTGAAGAGGCTCTTGATATGGTGATGAGAATGTACTATCCTGAATCAGTGAAAGGATGAATCACAGATTCCAATGTGGATTATGGTATAATGCGAATCTCTCTGAAAAAGTGCATTTAGGGTGCACGCCCTGGAACAATCTCCTTTATTTTGATTATTCCACGACGTGTTTCAAGGCACTATAAGAACGGACACGGGATGACTATAATATCTCTTTTACAGGAGAATATTTTAGTTCTGTTCCGGTCCGGAACTGACCGGATCAGTCCACAAGGATCCGTTCAGATATGCATCAAGATTTGCTGAATCTATGACAACTGCCGGAGTTTCCAGATAATTCGGGACGCTTTCCCCATCAAGGACCTTCTTCGCCTGTACAATGAGGGTTTCTCCCATCTTCTCAGGATAAACCCCAAGAGTGGCTGTCATTGTCTTGTTCCGAATCATTTCAAGAGTCGGCATGTTTCCATCAATACCAAGGCATAATATCTCTTCGTTCACCTTCTTTCCGTATTCCTGCACGGCTAATGCTGCACCGATAGCCATCTCATCACTGTTGCCATAAAATATGTCTATCGCTGGATCATCTTTCAGGGCATCTGCCGCAATACTCCTGGCGGTTTCACGGTCCCATCCGGCAACCTGTTCACCTACAATCTCTATTCCCGGGCTGGTGGACAGACCGTCAATAAACCCTGCAGTTCGTTGGTCTGCATGGAATCCAGGTAATCCCCGGAGAATAAAGGCCCGGCCCTGAACGGTTTCCTGTGTTCCACCCTTCATATCTGCAAGGGTTCGTGCAGCATATACACCCATAGTATACGCTCCTGCGTACTGGTTGTACCCGATATATTCGGTGATATTCTGGGTTTTGGCCGGCACAAGTGTATTGTACAGGAAGACCGGAATATGTGCAGATTCAGCTTCCCGGATCTCATCGGCCAGTTTATCCGTGTCAAGGGTATTCAGGCATATGAGATCCACATCTCCGGAAATCAGAATATTCATGGCATCTTCCTGAAATGAGATGTTCGTCTCCTCGTCCGGTGTGAATAGAAGAACGGTCCAGTTTCTCTCACGTGCTGTTTTATCTGCAGCATGTATCAGTTCCTGGTGAAAGGGGCTACTGCTCCCTGAGGGAATAATCCCGATAGTATAGGAAGAGTCTGGAACTGAAAGGTTGCTTTCGGATAAAGCTCCGGGAACTGCCATGAATAGGAGAATACTTATCAGAAGAAGATGGGTGAAAGGGTTTTGAGATCTCATATCTCATTATCAGACTGAAAGATGAAAAATCCTGTTATTTATGGTGAACGAAATGATATTCTGGAATGGAAAAGTGGGTTTAAAATATGAAAATACCAGGTTTCCGAGAGTTATAATTCGTATTCTCTCATAATCACAAACAAGATAATTCCAGATATTTTATCATCTTTCTTATCAAATATCACTCTGGTTTGTAAACTTGAATGCTATCATCATTTTAATTATTGCTCTTTGTGTTTTTGCCCTGGCATACCGGTATTACGGGCTGTTTATTGCGACACGGGTCCTGGAACTGGACGAAAATCGAAAAACTCCGGCAGAATCTTTAAATGACATGCACGATTTTCATCCGACGAATAAATATGTGCTCTTCGGTCATCATTTCGCTGCTATTGCCGGAGCAGGACCATTAATCGGACCAGTTCTTGCTGCACAGTTCGGATACCTTCCTGGTCTTATCTGGATACTCATCGGTGCAGTCGTTGCCGGAGCGGTGCATGATATGGTGGTGCTCTTTGCTTCGGTGAGGTACGACGGGAAAAGTCTCTCCCTGATAGCCGGTGAACTCATCGGGAAGCGGGCCGGACTTATTGCATCTCTTTCGATTCTGTTCATTCTCATGCTTACCCTGGCCGGATTGTCACTTGCTGTAGTAAAAGCACTCTACATGAGCCCGGTAAATACGTTTACCGTACTCGCCACCATTCCAATCGCCCTTCTTATGGGAGTATACCTGTACCGGTTCAGACCAGGTGACATTCTCGGGGCTTCACTCATCGGGCTGGTCCTCCTTGTTATGGTCATTCTTGCCGGACCATTCCTTGGTCAGATACCATTTATTTCCACATATCTGACCCTTGGGGAGACACCACTCCGGGTTATGATCCCGGCATACGGGTTTATTGCTGCTGCTCTTCCGGTCTGGCTTTTACTCTGTCCCCGGGATTATCTTTCCACCTTTTTAAAGATCGGAACTATCGTTGTTCTTGCAATCGGCGTTTTCATTATCCATCCCGAGATCCAGATGCCTGCCGTAACCGAATTCTTCGATGGCGGTGGTCCGGTCATACCGGGATCAGCTATCCCGTTCCTGTTCATTACTATTGCCTGTGGTGCTCTTTCCGGGTTTCACTCGACGATCGGTACCGGAACTACCCCGAAGATGATCGCAAATGAACGGGATATTTACTTTGTCGGGTACGGGGCCATGCTCATGGAAGGGTTTGTCGCCATCATGGCACTCATTGCAGCATGTGCATTAGTTCCAGCAGATTATTTTGCAATCAATGTTGCCCCTGCGGTTTATAGTACACTTGGGATGGTTCCGGTCCAGCTCCCTGAGCTTGAAAGTCTGATTGGGGAGAGCCTTGCCGGCAGGACTGGTGGTGCTGTCTCCCTTGCGGTTGGAATGGCTTCAATATTCGCACGAATACCATTTTTTGAGGGATTGCTGTCATACTGGTATCATTTTGCTATTATGTTCGAAGCTGTCTTTGTCCTGACAGCAGTAGATACCGGGACCAGAGTTGGAAGATATCTTCTGCAGGAGTTGCTCGGACAAATTATTCCAAAGTTTCACGACAGGAAATGGATTCCTGGTGTTATCATAACGGGTTTTATCTTTACCTTTGCATGGGGATATCTCTTGTATACCGGTGAGATATCTACCATTTGGCCATTATTTGGAATGTCAAACCAGCTTCTGGCTGCAACCGGGCTTATCATCGGAACAACGCTTCTCATAAAAATGGGTAAAAGAAAATATATGTGGATAACAGCAATTCCGGGTCTTGCTATGATACCAATTACATTTTATGCCGGGTATCTGAATATTCTGAATTATCTTGCTATGCATTCTCCACAGGGATACCTTCTTACCGGAATATCCATAATTTTGATGATACTGCTGGCTCTCGTTCTTTTTGAAGCGATATACAAATGGTATGACCTTTTAGTGGGTGAGAATAAGGATCCCAGGCGGCCAACCCCGGCAGTATTAGTCCAATAAAAAAATTTTTTTTACGTACACAATAGAGGGTGTTGCATAAGTTTGATACCCTCTTCATTTATACAGAATTCTCATAGGCCGATAAGAAATCATCACGGGTTATCCCGGCCTGGGTGCATATCATCCGAAGTGTCGATCCCTTAATTTTTGGATGACCGGGCATAGTAAGAGGTGTTTTTGTTCCATCAGGATTCTGTCGTTCCATCGATATATGATTGCCTGAACGAACGACCTGAAAATCCAATAATTCTAATGTTTTTAGTACTCGTGTAAGAGGGACATCATGAGGGAACTTCATGAGATAGTGACCTCAGCGATATTCGCGGTTATGAGATCATAATCCTGAAAAACCTTCTTCCCAAATGACTCAAGATGAAAGGCTATCGCTGATTTTACATCATCTATTGCTTCCTGATAAGTATCACCTTCTCCGATTACGATACCCTGCATTCCAACAGGATATGCTATAAATCCATCAGGATGTTGTTCTACAATAATTTTGAATTGATTCATAAGTCTTATTCTTTAGAACTTGTTGTGTGAATACATATGATTTCCGTAGATAATTTAGAGATATTATTTTGGGATGTCTTCTCATGTATGCTTTCTATTGTAACCGAATTTAATTTTGAAGAAATTATCGCATCGCTCATGATATTAGAAAAGCCCCTCTTCTTTCATGAGGTCTTCGATGGTACAACCTTCTCTTCTCGGATTTCCTGGATTAATGTTCGATATCCCGTTTATCTTCCTCGGATAGAGTGAGAGTAAAATTCGTGGTGAGGTTCCTTCCCGAAGGTGCAGACCTGATTCTATTTGATGGACCAGGATATTCCGATTCCACCCGTGTTCAATAGTTTTCTTCAGGTAAAATATACGTTCCTCTGTATCTTTTATCCAGGTGATGATCACACAGAGATGGAACCGGGGTAATTGTGCAGCAACCTTCTGCACAAATTCTTCTTCGAGGTAAGCAGCAGCGAATGCCTGCATAATCTTTAGA
>CAZEWE010000186.1:0-4682 GCA_964515765.1 uncultured Methanospirillum sp.
CATATCCTGAACGGGAATTCCTTTGCCACCAAAAAACTCCTTGAACATGAAGATATCACATCATCCTACCTCATCTACTCAGCCCAGCCTGAACCGGATTATGAGAAGAACTGGCTATTAGACATCCAGCTCTATTCCGAGAGGTTTGAGAACAGCCGGATATCAGATATC
Organism: uncultured Methanospirillum sp.; assembly: GCA_964515765.1. GTDB lineage: Archaea > Halobacteriota > Methanomicrobia > Methanomicrobiales > Methanospirillaceae > Methanospirillum. The sequence goes on from CAZEWE010000186.1 coordinate 172, forward strand.
AAGGCAGAGATAGGAATCGAAGGATATGACCTTGATCCCTTCCTTGGAGCCAACCAGAAATTCTTCTCGAATAAGAGACGTGCCCTTGGATTTAAGAAGTTCTATGAACCAGCCTGGAGAGAAGAGGACTGTATCAGGGGGATACTCGCCGTTCTTTCAAATGCATCTGCCCCGGACGTCCGTGAGATAACAAAGTCAGTCCTGATGGACTCCCTTCATGAAGATGAGAATACCCTCTGGGAACAGGTAGCAAAGTTTGACCTTACCGAACGGTTCTGGGAGATAGTACGGAAACAGTTCGGGTATTACCAGGAGAGCCCGACACTGAAAAAATTATTCCTAAGTCTTCTCATCACCCACATCGACCGTCATGCCACCCTTCCGCTCGGCCACCTGGAACAGTTCGTCAATACGAAACGGCAGGGGAATGAATGTGAGTTATTCATCTCCGGATGGATGCATCATGCACGTGATTCAGACCGGTTTGACTGCTACTGCACTGACCTCCTGATGGAACAGGAAAAGAAACTTGAGAAAGAACTGACCTCCATCGTCAATAATGAACGAATAGAAGGCTACCTGAATCCCGAAGCACCGGACATCTTTGACAAGAGTATCATCAGGAAGATAGTATCTACCCTCTCCGATGGCGGGCAGGATTATGAGAAGTACCTCTCCTGGATAGAAGCACGAAAGACAAAACACTATTACCTTGAGTTTGAGGACATTTACGCAGCCCTGGTATCAGCAATAGAACTCATCCGGCTAGCAGAGCAGTGCGAAGAAGAGAAGATCCTCGCATCCACCCCGCATGAACTCTTCCGGACCTATACAGGCCGCTATTATCTCCTTGACTATCAGTACCGGAAATTCTACTCCTCCTATGACAAAACCAGCGATAAGGATATCTTAAAGACCCATATCAGGGAGATTGTCGAGCGGCAGTACCTCCACATCACCCAGAAGATCCAGATGAAATGGACTGATCTTATCACCGCACAAGGCCGGAACACCTGGGGAGTTGAACTCATAGAATCCCAGGAACAGTTCTATTCCGCCCATGTAGATAAGATCATCTCCAGAAATGACCGTGATAAAGTGGCGGTTATCATCTCCGATGCCATGCGGTATGAGGTAGCAGTTGAACTAAAAGAGAACCTCAATAAGAACACGAACGGGACATGTGAACTCACTTCAATGGCCGGATGTCTCCCGTCATATACAAAGCTCGGGATGGCAGCACTCCTTCCTCATTCCAGACTCGAATTTCAAAAGGACCACATCCTCGTTGACGGGATGAACTCGGATAATATTGATAACCGGGAGAAAATTCTCACCAAAACAAGAGAGGAGTCTATCGCCCTCCGGTTCAAAGACCTTCGCGACCTCAGAAGAGACGAAGCCAGGGAGAGAATCAGAGGAAAACGGGTGATCTACATCTATCACAACAAGATTGATGATACCGGGGATAACCAGCCGTCGGAAGATGAAGTGTTCAAAGCCGCTGATGAAACAATCCAGGAGATTGAAGACATGGTAAACCGCCTCGTAAATTCCCTCAACATCAGTAACATCATCATCACGGCAGATCACGGATTTCTCTATACCCGCGATGCCCTTGAAGATATCGATGTCATTGACGTGTCCGGATTTGACAAAGACCGGTTCATCTCCTCAAACAAACGGTTCATCATCAGCAGCGAAAAGACCGACCTTTTGAACACCCATCGCTTTCTCATGGATTATGTCTCTGATACACAAAACCCGCTCTATCTCTACACACCCTATGCAGATCTCAGGTTTAAAATGGCCGGGGGGGGTCGAAATTTCGTCCATGGCGGATTATCATTCCAGGAGATAGCAATCCCGGTGCTCCTCTATAATCATAAGACCCTGACCGACCTTGACAAAAAAGGGATTGAATATGGAAAGGTCGGCATTACCCTCATCGGACAGACCAGGAAGATAACGAATAACCCATTCAAAATTACCATCTTCCAGACCGAAAACGTAACCGAAAAACGAGGACTCCTGAAATGCAGGATAGCCCTCTATGACAACTCCGGAACCAGAGTCAGCGATGAGAAAGTAATTCTGGCAGACAAAACCGCAGATGATCCAAAACAGAGAACCATGGTTATCACCCTGACCATGGACAGCAAAATTAAAAATGGTATATACACCCTGAAAGCCATAGATGAAGATGTGAAAGCAACATTCCGGGACGTCCTCGAGATACCCGTGGAAGTTGATATTTTAATAACCGATGATTTTTAAACGTGATGTGACATGACTGACCTGACACCCGGACCACTACCAGAACAAAGCGATGAACCTGATACAGATAAGAAGCTCAACACCTGGTTTTCCGGCAGAGTGGTCAGAAAAGACCTCACCATAAAACTTAAAGGGTCCAATAATGTCCCGGTCTATGTCCTTGAATACCTGCTCGGATCCAATTGTGCCACCGATGATGAATCACTCATAGAAGAAGGGGTAATAAAAGTAAAACGGATTCTGGCAGACAATTACGTCCGGCCGGATGAGGCAGAACTTATCAAATCCAGAATCAGAGAGACCGGATATTACACCGTTATAGACAAGATAACCGTCCGGCTGAATGAAAAGAGGGATGTGTATGAAGCAGAGTTCTCATCCCTTGGAATCAAGGAGATAGAGATTGAGCCGGAGACGATCAGAAGATATGAGAAATTACTCGGGGGTGGGATCTGGTGCATCGTCAAGATGGAATATATGTCCGAAGGGTCGCGATCACCCTTTGTCATCGCAAGTCTCAAACCGATTCAGATCCCGAACATGGATATCAATGAACTCATCGACCGGAGGAAATACTTCACCAAAGATGAGTGGATCGATATTCTGCTCCGGACCGTCGGGATGGAACCGGATACCCTTGACTATACGGTAAAATGGCACCTGCTCCTCCGTCTTGTTCCCCTGGTTGAGAATAATTACAATCTCTGTGAACTCGGGCCGAGAAGCACCGGTAAATCCCATGTATACAAGGAGATATCACCGAATTCAATCCTCATATCCGGGGGGCAGACAACCGTTGCAAACCTCTTTTACAACTTAAGTCTGCGTCAGGTCGGACTTGTGGGTCTCTGGGATGTCGTTGCATTTGATGAAGTGGCCGGAATCAGGTTCAAGGACAAGGACGGTATCCAGATACTCAAGGATTACATGGCATCCGGTTCATTTGCACGGGGAAAAGACCAAATCAACGCAAATGCCTCAATCGTATTTGTGGGAAACGTCAATGAAAGTATCCAGTCATTACTCAAAACCGCCCACCTCTTTGCTCCGTTCCCTGATGCAATGAACAATGACAGTGCCTTTTTTGACCGGATACACTACTATCTCCCCGGCTGGGAAGTTCCCAAATTCAGACCTGAACACTTTACCATGCGGTATGGATTCATCGTGGATTACCTGGCCGAATACCTTCGGGAGATGAGGAAACGTTCGTTTAGTGACACCATCTTCAAGCACTTCAGATTTGGCAGTAACCTGAACCAGCGTGACACTATTGCCATTAAGAAAACCTGTTCCGGTCTTTTAAAACTCATCTACCCGGATGACAGTGCCACAAAAGAGGATGTCCGTGAGATACTGGAATATGCACTGGTCGGACGGAGAAGAGTAAAAGAACAACTCAAAAAGATCGGCGGGATTGAGTTTTACGATGTTAATTTCTCCTATTTCGACAACGAAGAAGGGACCGAGCATTTCGTTACCGTCCCGGAGAGCGGAGGAAGCAAGTTAATCCCCGAAGGGATGACCAAACCGGGTCAGATATACTCGGTGAGCAGAAATGAGGAGGGGAAAATAGGAGTATACAAGTTTGAGCTCCAGGTCATACCAGGCTCTGGAAAATATGAAAAATCAGGTCTTGGATCAAATATGAAAGCAAAGGAATCAGTCCAGACTGCTTTTAATTATTTCAAAGCCAATGCAAAATCTGTAAGCCAGAGCATCTCAACCAAAGAACGGGATTATCAGCTCCATGTGCAGGATCTCATGGGTGTTGGGATATCAGAAGAACTGGCTCTGCCAGCCTTTATCAGTCTCTGCTCCGGAGCACTTGGAAAACCGGTTCATGAGTCGATTGTCATTCTCGGGACATTCACCATCGGTGGATCGGTGAGCATTATTGATAATCTCTCAGATCTCCTTCAGATTGCTCTTGATGCCGGGGCAAAAAAGGTCCTGATACCTATCTCCTCAGCAGGAAAGATCTCGGTTGTTCCCCCCGACCTCTTCAGCAAATTTCAGATATCATTCTATGAAGATCCGGTCGATGCGGTGTATAAATCGATAGTGTTGTCGTAGGATAAAAGATAATATCAAGCCCTAATTATAGAAATCAGTCATTGGGGTTTGATTCTTCGAAAATCTGTAATATCCCATGCTCAAAGCAATAGTCACTGTAATTACATTTCGATATTTCTATCATTTACCACACCAACACCACTACCATGAACAAATTT
>CAZEWE010000187.1:0-4647 GCA_964515765.1 uncultured Methanospirillum sp.
CTGGAACCGGTACCGGGTATACCCAGGTGGGATCTGCGCTCTTTCCGGAAGATCTGCATGAGTAATCAGGATCGAAAGCAGAGAATTCTCTCTGCACTTACCATCCTTTCAAGACCTGATCAGGTAGTAGAGACCCGAATCATTCTGCAGGATGGTATCGGGTCAGGGTATTACAACAACCCTGAGAAACTCGCCGAAGCAGTATCAGTTCTTGATTCAAACCCCCAGATCAGGGGGATTTATATCACCCTGAATGAGATGAAACCGGCCCTGCTTGCACGAAGGGCCAACCGGATCCTGATGCGGCTTACCAAGAAGGATGCTACAACTGCTGATCAGGATATCATCCGGAGAAGATGGCTCCCGATTGATATTGATCCGGCCCGGCCATCCGGGGTGTCCTCATCAGATGAAGAACATGAGGCTGCACATGCAAAGGCTCTGGAGATAGCAGGGTATCTTACTTCCATCGGATGGCCTGAACCTATTATTGCCGATTCCGGAAACGGGGCACATCTCCTGTACAGAATTGATCTTCCAAATGATGTGAAATCACGGGATCTGGTAAAGGGATGTCTCGAATCCCTCCATATCCGGTTTTCTGATGAACAGTGCTCGGTTGATGTGGCGAATTTTAACGCTGCTCGTATCTGGAAGCTTTACGGTACGATGTCACGAAAAGGTGACAATACTCCTGAACGACCATACCGGTTTTCAGATATCACCAGTCTTCCTGACCTGATAGAAGAAGTTTTGGAACCGGATCTTGTCAGACTTGCATCACTCTATCCGGATACTATTCCAGATGTCCCGTCTTCAGCCGGGACCAGTGGTCAGGTTGATGATCTTGGTGCATGGCTTTTCAGTCATGGTATCGGGTATGAAGAAAAACCGTATCATGATGGCACACTCTATGTCCTTGACCGGTGTCCGTTTTCAGATGCTCACCAGGACGGGGCATATGCTATACAGTTTGGTTCGGGCGGTGTTTTTGCCGGATGTCATCATGATTCCTGCGGGGGCGGAACCCAGCGATGGAAAGATCTCAAGGAACGATTTGACGGAAAACCGGATATAGGGGAACGTCTTTCCCGGCTATCAAAAGACCGGGTCAGGGAGAAGGCCCTGGCTGAAGGTCGTGTCAGTCCGGAGAGACGCGATGAGAGGATAAAGGCCGAGGCCGAGCACGTGCTCCGGACGACTGATCCTATCAGGTATATCCTTGATGCTTTTTCCAAAGAGCATGAAGGGGACAGGGTTGTTGCAACCTGTCTTATTATGTCGCTTGCATCCCGGGCGGTGATAAATTCCAAGGGACTTCATGTCTCCATTACCGGGGAATCAGGGAAAGGAAAGTCACATACGATTGATACCATGCTCAGTCTGGTCCCGGATGAACTGCGGATTGACGGCCGGATGAGTGATAAAGCACTCTTTTACATCAATGATCTGAAACCGGGATCGATAATCGCCCTTGATGATGTGAGTCTTTCAGAGCAGATGCAGGAGATTCTGAAGGGAGTCACCTCATCTTTTCAGCGTCCGTTCAGGTACCGGACGGTGAGCAAGGAACGAACCGGTATGACCTGCATCATCCCGGAACGGTGTGTCTGGTGGATTACGAAGGTCGAAGGGGCCGGTGATGACCAGGTGTTTAACCGGATGCTTACCTGCTGGATTGATGATAGTGAAGAACTTGACCAGCGGGTGCTTGAACGGGCACTTGATGAAGCATCCCGGATTCCGGCGACACATACGAAGATTCGAAAAGAGGTCAGGGTTATCAGGCAGATCTGGCGGACGATTACCCCGTCCTGGGTTACGATTCCGTTTGCCAAACAGATCAGGTTCAATTCTGCTGCGAACCGGAGAAATCCGGACATGCTTCTTGATCTTATCAAGACTTTTGCCGTGCTGAACCAGTTTCAGCGGGAGCGGTCAGTGGTAGATGGGACGCCGTGTGTGGTTGCAACAAAAGAAGATTTCTCTGCTGCAGCACAGCTCTTTGATGCCCTGAACGGGGATACCGGCGGTCAGGAGACGAAACTGACCAAACGGGAAGCTTCTCTCATCACTGCCATCCAGGCACTGAATCTTACGGAGATGACGGTCCCTGATCTGCAACGGATAACCGGATGGTCGAATTCATCAATTTACAAACTGCTGAACGGATACCAGTCACGGGGAAGTGTGTATTCCGGTCTTTTAGAAAAATGTCCGGCTATCTCGTATTATGAACGGGCGATCACCAGCGGAGAGAATGGTCAGACGGTTTCGCGACGGCTCAAGGTCTACACCTGGGACCAGCAACTCTACGAGTCCTGGCTCACTCGTGGAACGGTTACCCTCCGTAATGATGATCCTGATTCCGGCGATGAGGATTTTGGAAATCCCGGACCAGACGGAGATGATGCAGGCTCTCGGAAGGAGAGAGAAGATGAATCTGGTGATACGGCTCAGTCAGAAGAGACTTTTGATACCGGTTCTGTTTCAGAGGAAGAAGAGGCTTCTCAGCAGCCTGACTCCTCACCGGATGATGACTCCTGTGTGGAAGCAGTGCGGAAAAAAGAGGGTCATTTCTGCAGGAGTGCTGCACCTGCAGCAGATGAAAGCAGCGAGGATATTCTTCTAAATACAGTACATCCATCACCACTTAGAGATCTTTCTTTGTATGCTGCAGAAGGAGATCTCACGGGGGGAGAGCAATCTTCCTCGCTCTCTGTGGATGATACTCTCTGTGAATTCAGGGTTGCAGAACACGATTCCCTTCTCTCTTCTGATAATCGAGAAATTTCAAAACCAACGCCTGAAATTGAGCGGATCCCTGCAGCACAGTGCAGCATACCTGCGGTACTGCAGATTTCACAGCTCGATCCTCATGAGTTTGTGCATCTGACCGGATGGCCGTCACAGGAGCGGTGTGCCGTGTGTGGCCGGAAACCCACGATGTATACACAGAAGATGCGAAAAGGGCAGACGAATCCGCCGATTATGCTCTGTGAAGGATGTTATCACCGGGCGGTGAGCAGTCATGTTGCCCGTCTTGTTACTCTTCCGGGTGTAATTCAGACTCAATCGATGGTACGAAGAGAGACCGGGGGACGGTGCTCTCTTTGTGATATCCTTCCGGTTGCCTGGATTGATCGCAAGTCGCATATCGGTTTGTGTGAGTCCTGTTACGAGCGTGAATCAGCCAGGAACACGAGGGAGGATTTGGAATGAAACGCCCTGTTACCGATGTCTGCCGGATCAAAAAATGTCCGCATCTTGTCTGGCAAAATTTTCAGAATAAGAATAATCCGAACGTTACTACCAGAAGAAGATTCTGTGCTCTTGGAAACCAGATGCCATCCTATCTCAAGAAGTGTCCACTGGAGGAAGAATAGATGAAATTTGTTGTAACATCAGAAAAGCCGGCTCCTGATCCACGGAGCCGTTCGTTTGAAAAATCCGGACGTATGTTTCTTGCCAAAGAGAATCTCCGGGTTGTGATTGACGGGTCAGGGATGTATGATATCAGCCTGAATGGCGTGCATGTGGTTATGTTAGGTCTTGGAGATTCCCCGGTGTATGTATCCGAAACGATGAATCAGTGCGGAAGTGCCACATTGTCAGTAAGTCGTCGGGGATTTTACCTGACGATTGGAACCATTACCTATGTTACGCCTGCAGACCGGGTTCGAAAAGTATTGTCCGGAGAACATCGCAAAGCCCCGGTATTTCTTGTCAGGGAACCAAGGCCGGAACTGTCCGGAGGGGATGCCATCAATTGATCTTCTCCTGCCCTGAATCGGCAGAACAGGTTTGATACTCCAATGATTTGGAGAGTGGATGAAATCCTATATTATTCCCCTCTCAATCTCATTGTGCCGGTGTGCACACGGCAGGGGTCAAACGAACATGGCAGATTTTGTATCAAAATCAGTTGTCAAAAGTGCAGAACGGGTACTTGCTACTCCGTTTGCCAGTAAGGATGCAATGAATACTATCATCGGTGATATCCTCGCCGATAATCCGTGGGGATGCACGAGCTATGAATCAGGCGGGGAGACCAATCCGGCGGTTATGAAGAGCTCGGAATACTACTCCGGAACGGTTGTGTATGAGAACAATGAAGGAAAACAGGTGGGACGAATCTCTGTCAGAGCCCCGAGTTCAGGTGGTTTTGATACGAATATCGCAACAATCCTTGCGAATGCCACGCTGAGTACTGCGATGGGCGGAACTGCGTCCCATGACAGTTCAGAGGACGGGTACAGTGTCACGCTCAAATGTCATGCTGCCAACGGAGAACTCTACAACGTCGCATTCAAACGAGACAAGATCTCTGTTTCCAGCTATGAATCTGACAGCATTCTGACCACTATTGAGACCTGGGCAGATACCGTGGGTGCTCTGGCCTGAGTCTCTTCGGAGTTTACATGAACCGGTTATTCTTTTCCGGATTCATCATCCTCCTTCTGCTCAGCCCGGTAGGATTTGCCGATGAGATCTCGTCTTCGATTCAGTGTGACGGAGCAACCTGGGTCTCTTCGTCTGTTCAGGGTCAAGATGAACATTATTCCGGGAGTTTTTTCACAACCGACCTCTCCTCTCTCATACGAATTCTTCATCTTGGTGATTCGGTGGAGGTGTTCACCTCCCAGG
>CAZEWE010000188.1:0-4613 GCA_964515765.1 uncultured Methanospirillum sp.
TTCATGGATCTTCGGGCAAAAACATTCCTTATTATCGGACTGACCCTGCTCGGTGGCATTGCGTTTATTATTCTCTTTTCATTTACTCTTCTTACTGACAGTTATGCACAATTTGAGAAAGACGATACAAGACAGAATGTTATCAAAGGTCTGAAGGTACTCAGCAATGAAAAAGATCAGATGTTCTCTCTGACCGGAGACTGGTCTCGGTGGGATGAGACATACAATTTTGTGCAGGATAAAAATGACGACTACATCCTGCAAAATCTGAATTATGCCTCTGTTCATAACCTGGGTATAGATCTTCTGATTTTTGTACGGGAAGATAAAACTCTCAAATATGCGACACAGATAAACACATCCGCCGGACAAATGGAGTCCGTATCTGATAAGGTTTTGTCACGGATACTCTCCATCCCCGACATTTTCACATTCGAATCGGTTCTTGATGGGAAATCAGGTATCATAATCCTGCCAGACGGGCCTGCAATTATTGTTGCCGAACCTATCATCACCAGTACCTATCAGGGGCCATCGGTGGGAACCCTGCTATTTGTTGAATATTTAAATGAACCAAAAGTTCAGACGTTATCCAGTATATCTGACCTTCACCTAACCATCTCATCATCACATGACCTCCCCTTGGTAAGAGCCCTGACTGATGTTCATGAAATAACTGCTTCTGATATTATTGTAACTCCTGAATCAGATACAAATATAACCGGCACCTCTTATCTTTCATCCATTGATTCACGGGGATTTCTTGAGTTCACCGTTACATTACCGAGGGATATTATCAGGCAGGGGAAAGAGACGATCCTGACTTATATAATAATCCTCATGATCCTGGGCCTTGTAGTAATTGCTGTCTCCCTGATAGTCATCGACCGGCTGGTTCTCTTCAGGTTACGAACGCTTATTGAGAACATCAAGAACCGGAACTCAGAACGTGCCAGGATTGATGGGCCTCTTCTGGAGGGTGACGACGAATTCTCCACCCTTGCACAAGAGATACATCCGGTTTTTCTGGAATTAAACCAGTCACAAAAAGAACTGGAAGAGCACAACCGGCTTCTCTCCGAAAGTGAACGCAAATACCGTGAACTTGCAGATTTACTGCCCGAACTGGTTTTTGAATCAGATCTGGATGGAAATATATCATTTATCAACCAGATGGGAATGGATATCTCCGGTCGTCGGATGGATGATCAAAAAACCGGTTTCAAACTATTAAATTTAATTCATCCTCAAAATCATCCTCAATTTCTCTCAGCACTTGACCAGATCAGGAAAGGGAAATCCATGGCCGGAAGCGAATTTTCTGGTTTAAAACACAACGGTGAGACCTTCCCCATTATTGTGTATGCTTCCCCCATCTGGTCAGAGTCTCAGGTCACGGGGCTTCGGGGATTTGCAATTGACATCTCTGAACGAAAAGAGATCGAGAACTCACTTCGAAAACTTGCAGATATTGTTGAGCATACCAGCACCGGTATCGTCACCGGGATAGGTCCACATGCCGACTACGTGAATGCAGCATATTCACGGATGCATGGGATGGAATCTGCAGAATTTATCGGAAAAAGTCCATTCATCGTGGGAACCGGATACCCGGAGAAGAATTTCCTGACATACCTTGAAAGTGCACTCCACTCCGGACATGCCACCTTTGAACTCGATCATATCAGATCTGACAAAACCGTCTTTCCGGCACTGCATGATCTGACGATCCTGTCCGGGACTTTGGTAGATCATGCGGTATGGTCTTTAAATGTACAGGACATCACCGAACAGCGACTGGCATGGAAGGCACTTATTGACAGTGAGGCTCTTCGGGAATCAGCACGTCAACTCCGCGATGTCATTTCCCGTCTTCCTGATGCAACTTTCGTCATTGACAAGGACGGGTGGGTAATCTTCTGGAACCAGGCCATGGAACAGCTGACTGGAATTCGGGAGCCCGAGATCATCGGAAGAGGAAGATATGAGTATGCAATTCCTTTCTATGGGGAAAAAAGGCCGATGCTCCTGAATGCAGTGTTAGATAAGGAAGGCACTGTCATAGACCTTTTCCCGAATGTCAGCAGATCAGGCGATTCACTCTTTACTGATGAAACATTCCCGCAGATGGGCAAAGGAGGGAAACATTTCTCTTCGATGGCCGGACCGATATTTGATTCGAAGGGAAATATCATCGGCGCCATTCAGAGCATGCGTGATATTACTGCACGGATCATGGCTGAACAGGCCCTCATGCGGACAAATGAGAAATTAAATCTTCTCTCCAGCATTACCCGGCATGATATCAGAAACCGGGTGACGGTCATACTTGGTCTTCTCCCCCTGCTCAAGGAGGCCAGAGAAGATCCGGAGACTGCGGAGATTGTTAAGATCATGGATAATGCGACCAGGCTGATTCATGATCAGATAGAGTTTACCCGTGTATATCAGAACCTTGGCATTCAGTCACCTGAATGGAAAGATGCAGGATACCTGGTACTACGGGCAGCGGAGATCGGCATTCCTGAGCGAATTACTGTTGAAAATAATCTCTCCGGTCTTTTCATCTATGCAGACCCTCTTCTAGAGCGGGTATTTTATAATCTTATAGATAATGCCCTCCGGCATGGGGGCCCAACCCTTTCGCATATCCGGTTTTCATGGCACTATGTAGATAATGAGGTGTGCATCTGGTGCGATGACGACGGTCAGGGTATCCCGGATGATCTTAAGGAGAGGATATTTGATCGGGGATATGGTAGTAATACAGGTCTTGGCTTGTTCCTTGTCAGGGAGATCTTATCAATTACCGGAATTCGTATCACCGAGATCGGTACCTCTGGCAAAGGCGCACGATTTGAGATCAGAATACCTTTCGGTGGATATTCTGAAAAATCACAAAATGAATAAAAGAACGCCCAGATCGGAATTCGAATCCGAGTCGTCGGCGTGACAGGCCGACATGATAGGCCACTACACTATCTGGGCTTTGGGACAACCCCTATACATGTTATCTCTCTTACATAAAAAACCCGATGGCAGCATCACTCATTCTCATCCCGTGGACTTATCTGTAAGGCACATCTAACGGTACTCTGATGGCAACACCATTCCGTTCACGGGATCCTACCAAGTATCACAAGTTCAGGAAGGTTGACGGCGCATCATATCTGCAGGTAAACCAGTTTCTTCGGAAGAGAACTTTCATCACCGCCAGAGAATGGGCGATATCCCGGTTATGTGCTGATTTCCAGACATCTTCAGGTGCTGAAATGACATATATCGGGAAAAACCTCCCCGAACTGGTTCCTTTCATGACCGGAACATATACGCCACAGGCAGTCAATCAGGCACGAAGTTCTTTTAAGAAAAAGGTGAGTAAAGCTGGTGCAACATTTCTCTATGGGGCAATGTGCGGGTTTTATACGCCAGAAGAACTTGATGATTTATTGTTTGAGGTGAGTGAAGTTGCCCGGTTTCTCATGGAGATTGAGAGTACATCCATCGAGGTTGATGATGAGATTGAAGTGGAAGACCGGGTTACTGAGGTAATGCGTCATGTTGCTCTGGCTTCATCACGTCTCCTGAAGATACGTGAAGATCAGCTCAAGGAAAAGCAGGAAAAACGCAGGAAAAAGGATTCTGAAGCTGAGCCGGAGGAAGAGACCGGACTGCCGTCAGAAACACAAGAAGATGCATATGACTGAAAAGAAAAAGCAGTTATTTGGGACAAACGGAGTTCGTGGTATCGTTGGAGAACTTATCACACCAGAGCTGGTTATGAAGATCGGGATGGCAGTCGGTTCGATGAGACCGGGAACCATCGCGGTCGGGATGGATACCAGAACCTCCGGACCTGCATTAATTAATGCAATGAAAGCGGGCCTAATGGCAACGGGTTGTGACGTGACAGACTGTGGGATCCTTCCGACTCCTGCTCTTCAGTATATTGTCATGAACCGGTATGATGCTGGAGTGGTCATTACTGCATCACATAATCCGGGTGCCTATAACGGGGTCAAGGTTATTGAAAAAGACGGAACCGAAATGGACGATGAGGCTTCCATTGAGATAGAGGAGCGTGTATTTTCCTATAACTTTGATCTGAAGGAATGGAAAGATGTGGGCGTCGTCATACCCGAAGGGGACCTGGTCTCCAAATATATCACCGGTGTTGTGAAAAAGGTCCCTGAAAATATCGGTGAAGGTATCACGGTTGCGATTGATCCCGGTTGCGGAGCTGCACACAGGACAACGGCTGAAATATTACAGTCTCTTGGGTGCAAAATATTTACACTCAATGCGTATCCGGATGGGAATTTCCCGGCACGAGATCCTGAACCGTCGATTGAAGGTCTGGCTCCGCTTGCGGAGATGGTTGTCTCGACCGGAGCAGCATTCGGTGTTGCCCATGACGGAGATGCGGACCGTGCTGTCTTCATCGATGATAAAGGGCGGTTTGTTGAAGAAAATAAAGAATTTGCACTCATAGCCGAATACGTCTGCTCACAAAAGAAGGGAATTCTGGTAACGCCGGTTAGCACATCCAGACTCATCGAAACGGTCATTGCACCTCATGGATGCACTGTTGATTATACTGCAGTTGGCAGCAT
>CAZEWE010000189.1:0-4607 GCA_964515765.1 uncultured Methanospirillum sp.
CAATGGTTACATCAGGAAATTCTTCCTGTACCATCTGAAAAGCCTGAATATATTCATCCCCGATATCTTTGATAAATCCACTTTGCATGACCAGAATTCCAATACGAACAAGATCTTCATTGGAGAGCGTATCATTCTGATAATCCTGAAGATCATCCTGCCCACTATCAGACATTACAATAATTCCCGGTGAAGCGGATATGAAAAGAAGAAGGATCATAAGGAGAGAGTACCGTTGTATCATGTATAGTAGGGTGTATTTTTTATTTTGAAAAATGTTGGTATTCTTCCATTGATTATTTTTTTAGAAGAGTGTGCTTAAAATTATTACCATCTCATCTTATTTCTTAGTGGGTGTTTTTCTGAAAAATTTTAAGAATGAGATTCCAGATCTATCAATATTAGTATTACCGGGCAATGAAAGGAATGGACCGGTATATTGTAGATATGGATCGAATGGACCAATCTGCATATGACTGAAGGCAGAAGAGTGATGAATGATGAGACCAATCAATTTTGAATATTTTATTCTTACTTTAGATTAAAATTCATTAATCTTTTGATATGAAAAATAGTCAATGATATCATCATTTTTCAAAATTTATTTCCTGTTATCATGAAATGATCCTGGTTTTGCACGGATTTCAAAACGCACCCCTTTTCCTGGAGTTCCATTCTCTATAATGGTAAGATTTGTAATAGCAAGAATGTCCCTGGCCAGTGCAAGTCCTAAACCCGTATTTGTTCCATGACCCCGGTTAAATATTAAATTCTTTTCAGATTCTTCAATACCACACCCATCATCGGTATAGAGTACCAGGAGATCCTGCGTATCATATTCATAGGATAATGAGATTGTAGTGACCGTTTGTCCATGTCTGATTGAATTTTCTATCAAATTATATAGAACCTTTTCAATCATCGGATCTGAATAGAGGAAAACACCAGGTTCTGGAATTTTCAGAATAATATTCTTGAGCAAGGGACTTGGTGTGAGTTTTTGTAAAATATTCGCAATATCAATCCATATTGGTTCTGAAATTCCAAGATCCTGATATTCTCCGGTGAAATTGATGAGTCTGGTTATCTCATTGGTACTTTCGGCAATACTATTGAGTTCTTTTAATATGGATGGATCGGTTATATCCATCTTCAAAAGTTCAGTTGTCAAAGAAATTGCAGTAATATTGTTTACGATATCATGCCGGGTTATCGATGAAAGTATCGATAATTTTTCGAGGGCATTTTTCAGGGCAATTTGAGCCTTTCTTAATGGGGTTATGTCAATTGTCAATCCCACAAAATATAATCTGGAATCATCGGATTTCCGATAACTTTTCGCATGTGAGATATGATATTTAATATCTTTATCTGCTCCAATAATCCGGTACTCTGCAGATATTTTTTCATTCTCTTTTGTTACTCCTTTCAGGTAGGTGATCAAGCGAGGTAAATCCTCGGGATAAATTAATTTTTCGAGGGATAATTCATACGCTTCATCCGGACTTTTTATCCCTGCCATCTCAAGAATCTGATTATCTCCTGTGAGCTCGAGGGTATCCTGGTCAATCTTCCAGAGTCCCATCCCGGCAGTTTCCACGGCTAGTTCATATCTGGATGCAATCATTTCTTTTTCTTTAAAGTACCTGTCACGTTCCCGTGCCAGACGATCCAGATTTAAAATGATGAATAGGAGGGTTGCTCCTATGGAGATAAACAAAATTCCAAGATATAATAAACTACCCGAAATTGTCTCTTCAAAAAGGGTTCTTCCCGTTGGTTGGAGTGCAAAGTCAATGATCCTGATAATCAGCGTTATCCCGAGAAAACCATACAAGAGAGAAAGGAGGAGGGAGATAATATTTTCATCATCTGAAATATTTTTGAAAAACACCCATGCTACCTGGAATGAAACAATCGCTGAAAAAAAACTGATCATTATTGTCCGGAAGGTAATATCATCTATCAAAACTGTTCCATATAGGGCACCAATGAAAACGAGGGGGACAATTATGTACCATCTTCTGTCAATGGGTTTATTGGTATAAAACCGGTGAGATGCCTCAAAGACCATTACAATAGCCAGGATATTAAATACATTAGTCAGAGGGACCGATAGTATTGGAGGAATAATATCCCTGAATATCATATTGCTCATGGATATTATTAAAAAAACCAAATGGAGTGCCCAAAGAGTGAAACCAGGATATCCTTTCTGGCGCTTAATGTATATCATCATTATTGTTGCCAGGAAAACTTCAATAATGATTATTGTGAAGATTAACGTCTTAATGTCCAAAAAAGTCGTCATCAATTGACATCCTGATTGATAAGGTAAGTATATTATTCATGATTCATATAAACCCATTGTTTCCAGGATATGGTGAAAACCACGGATGCATCGCATACTCATTCGGGGGAACATGAAAAAATTAGGATTTGGAACGCTCCGTCTTCCCCTGACGAACCCGGATGACAATAGTTCAATCGATCAGGAGTTACTGAGCCGTCTGGTCGATGAGTTCATGAGGGCTGGATATTCCTACTTTGAGACCGGGTATGCCTATCATCTGATGGGTGCTGAAGATGCGTTACGGATAGCACTTACTGAGCGGTATCCACGTGAGTCCTTCATTCTTGCGGATAAGATGCCGACCTACAACCTGGATACCGTGGAAAACCTGGAGAAGATCTTCACCGAACAAGTACGCCGCTTACAGGTCACCTGGTTTGATTATTACCTGATTCATAACCTGGGAAGTAGCCGGTATCCAAAGGCAGAGGAACTCGGAGTCTTTGATTTTCTTCTCCGAAAGAGAGCGGAGGGGTTAGTACGAAAGATTGGGTTTTCTTTTCATGGGACGCCTGACCTGCTTGAGGAGATTCTTATCTCACATCCGGAAGTAGACGTTGTGCAGCTGCAGATCAACTACCTTGACTGGGAGCATATCTCCATCCAGTCACGACGGTGTTATGAGATTGCACGGGGCTTTGGAAAACCCATTATCGTCATGGAGCCGGTGAAGGGCGGTGGGCTTGCTGCCATCCCAAAGGAAGCAGAAGATCTCATGAGAGGGGTCAGGCCGGATGATTCTCCTGCTTCATGGGCACTCCGGTTTGCAGCAGGTCTTGATGGGGTAATTATGGTTTTGAGCGGGATGAATACGATGGAGCAGGTGAGGGAGAATACCAGGACTTTTGATAATCTGACTTCCCTTTCAGGAAGGGAACAAGCAATACTTCAGGAGGCTGCCCGGATTATCAACAGGAGTATTGCCGCCCCCTGTACTGCCTGCCGGTACTGTATCGACGTATGCCCTCAGAATATCCCGATTCCTGTCCTTATCTCAATATTCAATGATATAAAACGGTATGGAGATCGGTCATTTCCACGGGTGCATTACCAGCATGCCGTGTATGATCAGGGGAGAGCTGGTGATTGCATTGCATGTAAGGAGTGCGAACAGATCTGCCCGCAACATCTGCCCATTCAGAAAATTTTACAGGAACTTGCTGAAAAGTTCGGATAAAAAGGTACATGAGGGGAGAGATCTGTGCAGATCCCTTCCACTCAGAAAACTGGTTTAGAGAGTCTTTGTAAACGTTACCCGGTCTGCATTTGATTCAGGATCAAGGCTCTCATGAATGATGGCATCCATGGACGACCCATCTTCGGAGATGGTAAAGATGAAGATACCTGTTTCGGTCCAGTTGCCAGAGTATTCTCTCCCATCCTCTGATACGGTGCCATTTAATGATCCTGACTCGTCATTTACTCCCTCAAGCGGGTGATTTGTCCCGGAGATAGAAGTCCCGTCCTGAAGGAACGAATAGATCTTCCGTCCCGTCGTCCAGTTCCCGGTCCACGGGTTTTCAGGATCCTCTATCTCACCGACTCTGGTAGCAATCGCAGAGTGAAGGACCTGCTCTGTCATCGTTCCAAACGGGTCGATTGTCCCGTTTATCGTAAAGGACATATTATCATCCGACAGAGTCTGAACCACTGATCCTGACTCTATCCAGACCCCGGAATAGGTTATCCCATCATCTGAAATTGAGCCTTCCAGTCTTCCGGGATCCAGCATCGCACCATCAGCCGGTTCATATTCTCCGGTGATCCCGGTAGCATCCTGCTGAATGAATATGGTGAAGTTCGTGCCTTCCCATGTTCCATTCCAGATGAATTCTCCGCCGGTATCTGAACGGGTGTCTTCAGCAGATACGAAGGAGATAGAAAGCAGAGCAATCAGTACCATTACGCCGGTACACATCATTTTTTTCATGGAGTCCCACTTGTTCCTATTGAAAAGGTTCTTCATGGTACGAATTAAGGATGTCGAAATATAGCTGTACTGAGCACGGTCTGAAACCATTCAGAACATTGCTGATACTATGGCGTGCGAAATGAATTCACGTTATGGAATAATCGTTTTTATAATCAATTATTCTATGCCGTTCTCAATGCACAATAGTTCTTTCATCTTCTGCTCCCTCGGAAAAACCATAAGATGACATGATATGACGATTTGATAATTCACTACTGTTGTACCGGGGAATCCGGTAATTGATTGTTCAATTCATCTCCGTGTGTTTATCAGTTCTTTTAT
>CAZEWE010000190.1:0-4544 GCA_964515765.1 uncultured Methanospirillum sp.
AATCAGAAAATTCAGTGTTAGCATCCCGGATTATTCGTCTGGATACGGAAAATACCCGCCTCGCACAGCTTCTTACTGATATCGGATGTCCGCCCGAATCTGAATCGGCTGAAGAAAAAAATCTAAAGCCGGGGACCGTGGCATCATCCCCTGCCCCTACCCGGTCTGACATCTCGAAATACCTTACAAATCTTGATGATCCCATCCATGCGATGGATGCTGCAGTATCTATCCTTCGGTTTGGCCCGCAGGTTACTGATATGCTCATACCGCTCCTCTACCAGGGTCCGCAAAACCGGCGGGCATGGGTGGCAGTACTTCTGTATGAACTCAATGATCCCCGGGCAACAAAGCCGTTATCTGACCTCCTCGAAAGCTCTGAAACCGGCCTTCGGGAGCTTATCTGGGACACCCGCCTTCGATTCAGGGAGTATCGTCGATCAGGGGCCTCATCGTCAACGGCTCAATAAAAAAGATTTTTTTCAGAACATGAAATTAAAGGCCACAAGTGCACCGATGATAAGTATACAACTGTGTTTCACCCCGGCCTTGATTGAGGATTCACCCATCAGCCCAGCCATAAGTCCTGAGCATAGTCCCTGAATCAGACAAATATGATAGAGCAGGCGATCCATCGTGATAAGGGACGTGGATCCAAGGCTTGAGAGTGGCCCTGCCATGGCAAGTCCTTCTTTACTCTGTTCTGCAAGGACGGTGAGAAACTGGGTGGTAATCACCCCGATAACAAATATGAAGACAAAAAAAGACAGATACACAATTGCTGTATAGATAAACATCTCTGAAAACCGGTCACGTCTCAGGTTCTCAGACATACGTGCATCATTTGCCGCAATACGAAGGAGTGATGATATTGAACTGCTCATGGTTGCAGCCCGGGTAATCAGGGTAACGGTTCGTGCAATTAATGCCGTCCTCACCCGGTGTTCAAACCGTATCAACGCATCTGAAAAGTTGGCTCCCCACTCAATATCCCGGTGAATTCTGCTGATCTCATACCCAAGGATTCCCATATTTGCCCGTGCTATTACCGCAATTGACTGGGTGAGAGTAATACCCACCTCATTAATGCCTGCCATACGGTCAAGGAAATCTGGTATCATCGCCTCAAGAGATCGGATCTTCTGGTTCCATCTGGTGTAAAATATTGCAAATGGAATGAGGGTAATGAGAAGGGCAATCATCAGTTGATCATCAACATAATTGATGTTGTCTTCAAGTGTTCCAACCGGTATGGTGAGAAAGATGTAGATAACATAAGCCAGAGCAACGGGAACACTGAAATAAAATGATAACTCCGGATGCTGAACAAATCCCTGGACAGGGTTTGCCAGCCATCTTTTTAAAGGTTTAATCTTTTCAAACCGAGCCAACGCTGTAAAAAGATGTTCTTCATTCCCTCCCTCTGAAACCCTCACATCAGAGTACTGATTCAGCCATTTGGCACTCACATATCTGACGACATTCTCATCTTTAATCGAAATTGTGTCAATCATCAGGATAAAAATTGCTGCGCCAATTGGGAGCACAGCATACCCGATAAGAGATAATTCAAGGATGGCTGATGATCCCATCATTCCCATGACCACAAGTATGACTATGAGAAAAAGTGGCCCGGCTATAAATATCGTAACATATATTTCGGCAACGAGTCCGAGGAACTGAAGAAACTGCTTTTGTTCAAATTTTGCCTCTTCCTGAAGTATGAAAACCCGGTCCTGGAGAAATTGAGCGAGATTCCCTCCACTCTCCACCGTTGAGATGAGGTCCTGTAAAAAATCCCTGAGTTTTCTACTGGGGGTGGTTTCGCTTAAATGCTTTAAGGCATTGATGATGTCATAACCGAAAAAATCCGCATCCCTGACAGCCTGTCTGAACTCCAGTGATACTTCCCCATATATGGCTGACATTTCTGAAAGAGACCGCAAAATGGTTATCATCTCTGCACCCCCCTTTCTCATCGCATACATATACGAGACGGCATTCGGAAGGCCGATGGTAATTTTTGTCTCCCGTGATTTCTTTGTCAGAGTTGGAAAAACAGTGTATCCCCAATACCCGACAAAACAGCCAATCAGAAATAGGATGATCCCAAGCAGAATCTGAACAAAAATGATGATCGGAAGACCTTCTGTATCAGGATCAAATGCGATGTTTAAAACATTATATAACTCCGGCTTTAATCCAAGATCCAGAGAGAACAATGCGAACCCTGTAATAAATCCCAGAAGACCTAAAAAAATCCCGGTTCCAAGACCGACGAGGACTGCCCGGTTTAAGAACTGTTCCAGAGTAAGGCCTGACCTGATACCGACTAAGTCAATATGCAAATCATGGTATTTCTCCGGATTTTTGTATACCAGCCGGTTTACAATCCATGCAGGAATCATGCTACCAGCGCTGCCAGATCATCGAGATTTTCCATTACATTATTTTTATCAATGTAGTACGCCTGGATAACCTTCGTAAAGCTGACATAGTCCCTCATATTCTGATCTTTTACCGATTGCAGGACCATTTTTCTTCGGTCCATCTCTTCAACCAGCTTATCCGGGCCCCATCCATGAAATGCTGCAATGTCACCAAGAACCTGTGATCGACCGGTATACGTAAAATCATCGGCAACCGGGTCATATTCAAATACCGTATTGACCATGATATTTCCGGTAGCGGGATCAATACCGGCTATCTCTACTATCTCATCACACCGGCGGACACGGTCAGGACCAATCTGGATCTGCTTTTGAATGCTCATGATATTGAGCGCCTGAAGCATGTTTCTAGGCACATTCAGGGGTTCGTTTTCGAGACGGTGAATTGCTGCATCCACACTTCCGGCATGCATGGTCGAAAAGGTAGTGTGACCGGTATTCATGGCCTGAAATAATGTCTGGGCTTCATGACCTCTGACTTCACCGACCAGGATATACTCAGGCCGCTGACGCATCGCAGCTTTCAGGAGCATGAACATGTCAACATGAGCTCCTCCACCTTCAGCTACAATCTCTCTGGTAACGCTGGCAATCCAGTTGTCATGAAACAGGGTCACTTCCCTGGTATCTTCAATAGAAATGACCTTGGCAAGGGGAGGTATAAAAAGGGACACTGCATTAAGTGATGTCGTTTTGCCAGATGCGGTTCCGCCAATGAAGACCAGGCTCATATTGTTCTCGATTGAAAGCCAGAAGTAGACCAGCATCTCAATATTGAACGTGTGAAGATCCATGAGGTCAACCGGGGTAAAGGGGGTCTCACGGAATTTTCGGATGGTAAATGATGTACCTCGGGATGTTACTTCAGTCCCAAACGTAAGCTGCAGACGTGATCCGTCCGGCATCGTTGCATCGATGATAGGGTTTGCTGATGAGATATGTTTTCCAGACCGCTGGGCAAGAGTAATTGCCAGGGATATTAATGAATTGGTATCAAAGGAGATGTTTGTCTTAATATTCTGTTCTTTTCTGTGGAACAGAAATATAGGGACATTATCTCCGTCACAAGAAATATCTTCAATTAAGGGATCTATCATCAGAGCATTAATCCGGCCCCATCCCAGGTAATTGCGAAGAAGATAATATTCAATCTTAAAGAGTGATTTCTGATCCAGTTTTATCCCATAATATTCAATCAGATCGACAACCTTCGAGATGAGTAGTTTCTTTCGCTCAATCCCCAGTTCTTCATCGGTTAGAATGAGCACATCTCGGAGATCTTCATGGATCCGTTCAAGAAGTTCATACTCAAAGGGCGTTAGTTCCGGTTCAAACAGGAGGTATTCCCTTAGTTTGGATCTCACATTATGTGCAATAACAACTTTTGCAAGACCAGGTTCCACCCAGTATTCCTGCTTTGATTCGTAGGGATGCTGTAATTTTATGTCAAGAAGACTGCCGTGTTTATCAAAATCAAACTCTTCAAATCCCTTTTTATGGGTCAGACTTAATTTTTTCAGGAGTTTTTTGTCATAACTCGTGTCAGAACTCTCCTTATCGGTCTTAAAAGTGCCTTCAAGATCTTTCTCTACAGCAACGATCTCTTCTTCCCTTTTTAATAAAGGCAGTTTTATCCGGGTAATGCCTGCTGGTTGTTCTGCTTCTTTTTCAGGTTCCTGTTTTAAAAGGTCTATATGGGGGACTTTCTTTATTCCGGGTCCTTTTATTTCTGGTTTCTTTATTACTTTTTTTGGTTTATCTGATTGTGTGGGGGCAGTACTGCTCTTACCAATACCAATACTAGGTACTTTTATTTTTATTGAGCGTCGGGTTTTCTCCCGTTGTTCCTTTTTATTCTGTGTATCTGATTCCCCCATCTGTCTCCCACCAGAAAATTATACTATCCGTTATGGTTCCCCCCCGGCACCAGTTAAAATATCATATGATATCAAAGCATAAAAATAATACAATAGATGGGATAGGACAAGGTTCAGATCTCACATTTTCAGTTGTAGGTCTTTTGTCTGTTGTCATCAGGTATGATCTCTTCACACAATCCAAAGACTTAATTTGTTATTGCGGATGAAATACAGG
>CAZEWE010000191.1:0-4523 GCA_964515765.1 uncultured Methanospirillum sp.
ATGTATCCAGGAATTACATCAGAATTGAAGTTAATATTCCAGTAATTCACCCCGCTACGGCTTTCTTTGAGGAGGAGTCCTTCTTCGAGTGCAGCAGCCAGCTGGATTTTCTAAACTTTTGGGCTCTTTAATTGCAAGTTCACTGGCGATTTCATCCCGGATATCTGGTTCAGGTGTCCAGTCTGATTGTTTTAATAATATCTCGATTATCTTTCGTTTCGTAACACCCGGATTATTGCCCTGACCCCGCGTTCTCCTCTCACTCATATCCTATGTATATGAATCTATTAGTAGTAATAGATTATAGGTATTCAATTACTATGTATATAATACCAATAATTATATATGAGTGGCAACATACGACAGTATAGAGAAGAAATGAGAGAAAAAAGGCCATTAATCACGTATTATTGTTGGACCATCATTGGTATAATACTGAGCTACAAACCAAAAACACAATCATTCTGCACCTGTTTAAAACCTATGTTTGGGACCAATTCAGGAGAAATGCAATGCATATTTCCGTATAGTGGACACCGCAGGAGAAGTACATGAGTGTGGCAATATCATTCAGCCACACCTCCTGCTGTCTTATTCCCTGGCAGATACAGCGTGAAGACCTGATATTTGTCCAAATTCCTGCCGGAGAAAAGGGACCCATAGAAAAAGGTTGGAACAGAGTATCACATGGCAAACGGCATGATGATCCGAATGTAATGGCACACCTTGAGCGGGGAGGAAATTATGGATATTATCCTGCACCCGGATCAGACCTCCTTTCTCTCGATATTGATGATGCAGAGATATTTCATGCTGCAGGAGGAGAAGATCTCGTCTCCGGGACATTTCGCTATTCAGCCTGGACGGATCGGCACAAATATCGGGCAATCGTTCACTGCCCTGATATCCCCGGACATTTTTTCGGTCATAAACTATCAATCCGGAATTCTGAGTACCAGACCATCGTTGAACTCTTTTTCCCGGCTGACAGGGAGAAAACAGGAGGTCAGTGTGTAGGGCCTGGCAGCCTTCACCCGAATGGAAACCGGTATGAAGTCTTTGATCCTGATGCATCAATTCTGACCGTTCACTGGTCAGATATTGAAACCCTGGTCAGAACCCTGAGTCCGGATGTCATTTCCGATACTATTCCGGAGCAGGTAGCTCACTCCCCAAAACATGGCACAGGAACGACCATTACACAGCGATATGGTCTGTCGGTCATGGACAATCTGCCCCTGGAGGCCAGGATTGCCGGAAATGAGATCAGGGGAGTTCACCCGGTCCATGGCAGCACATCGCCGGGAGGTAATATATCCATGAACCCTTCAAAGGGCCTCGTATACTGTTTCCGGTGTGCTGCCGGCTATGATGCTGCACAATGGGATGCAATATGCAGGGGGATCATGCCCTGTGGAGGGATATACGATACGGATGTGATGAAAAGACATCTTGACCAGCTCAATAGCGAGATGCCGGAAATCAGATTTTTAGAGAGAATTGCCTGGAAGAAGGCCAGGAGAAGAAGATGACAGAAGCAATAACATCAATGCCCCAGTTTAGCGAAAAGACAAGAAGAGCGTTAGTCATGGCCGGAGAAAGGTCCTATTCGGCTGTGAAAGAATCCGGAGCATACCTCATCTCCGAAGACCCTGACGAAGAAGGGGATCTTAACCGTGAATACTGGGATATTGCAGTGTATCTGCTCTCCAACCGGAAACGGTCAGATGTGGTTATCAAAACGTTGCAAAAACGAAATAAAAAGCTCAAAGAATACCAACAACTTGACTATGAAACCCTTCGGGATATCAAGGACCTGGCATTTTCATATATTGAAACCGTGAAAAAATATGACTCTCCTGAGGAAGAGGAATTAATCCGGCATATTCCGTATTTTGAGAAAGACGGGATCCTCTACCTTACCTGTATCAGTGAAGGTGATCGGTATTCGTATGCTCATCTAGCGGAAGGAAAAGTGGTATTCTCTGTTGAAGAGACTGATACATCAGGTATAAGGACAGTTCCTCCAGAGCTCCCCATCCACCAGGACAGGGGTACCACATCCTATATTGTAGGGTTGCCGAAGACAGACCTTCTAAAAGATGCACAGCTCCTCTCTCCAGGAGATCTCTATACCCGGATAAGGGACCATCTGTACCGGTACCTGGATGCTGAAGAGAGAGACTATGAGTTATTTGTCTACTATGCCCTTTATTCCTGGTATTTTCCAAAGTGCAGTACAACTCCGTACCTCCGGTTTCTTGGAGATACCGGGAAAGGAAAAAGCCGATTTCTGAAAGTCATCTCAGATCTCTGTTTTTATCCTATCCGTGCTTCGGGAGCATCTTCGCTCTCCGGTATCATGCGGTTTAAGGAGAAATGGATGGGAACACTTCTCATTGACGAATCAGACCTGAAAGGAGACCAGTCCGATCCCCTGATCAAATACCTTAACCTGGGATTTGAAAAAGATAATCCGTTCCTTCTCACAGATAAAGGCGATCTCTCTAAGATTCATATCTTTGATCCTTTTGGTCCCAAGCTCATCGCCATGAGACAGCCGTTCAGGGACTCTGCAACCGAAGGAAGATGCCTTTCCTTCTCTCCGGATGAGACAACACGGGAGGATATTCCCCCTGAACTTCCATCCCGGTACACTGATGAAGTAGCAGAGATAAGAGCTCTTATTGCCAGGTTTACCCTCGAGCATTGGTCAGAGGTATCAGAAGACTGCATGCTCTCCTGTAATGGGATGGGAATAGAAGGGCGGCTGAAACAGATGGCCAGGCCGCTTTCTGTTATCCTGACACTTTTTCCGGATGGTCAGGAACGGTTTTTGCATTACCTGAACGCCAGGCAGAAAGAGATCCGACGGACAAGAGCAGAATCCATGGAAGGAGGGATATTTAATTATGCCCTGTCTCTGGCACAGGGGGAAGAAGATCTGATGGGAGACCCTGAATTCGGGAAATATTACTATGAGGGAAGAATCCAGGTAATTCTTCCTAAAATGATAGCCGAAGGACTGAAATGCAGTTCAAGAACAGTAACCCGGACGCTTGGAGGAATTGACATGGAAATCAGGCAAAAAAGAATTCAGACAGCGAAAGGGATTAAAAATGTCCGTGCATTGTTCATTCCGAGCAGGAAAAAATGGATGGAGATTATGCAGAGGTATTACTTTGACGAATCAGGAGGAGAAATCCCGGAATGCCCTGAATGTATGAAAGGACCCGAGTATCATACCCGGCAGTCTGGAATTTCTGACAGTAGTCCTTCCTCCGAACCGGTTCCCTCTGCTGGTGAAATATCAGGTAGATCTGATGAAGGGGAAGAACATGTTCCAGAGGTTACTTCTACCGGAAGAGATTCTTCTCAACTGTCTGAAATTGCAACACTTCAGGAGTTTTTATCATATCATGGCCTGGATCCTTACCTTTCTGTTGATGAATACGTGCCTGTCCCAACAGAGAACATGGTTGATATATTCTGCAGATGCAAAGGATGCGGAGAACCAGACAGGTTATCACCACTCTACTGGATTCCAGGCAGGCCTTATAACCAGGTCTGTCAGAAACACTACGATGAAATGAAGAACCTGAACGAAAAGGAGACGAAATTATGATTACATGGCTTGAAAATCCTCAAAATTATTCATACCTGCGACAGGACCAATATCTGAGCACCTCATCCAGGTTTCCGGTAAAAACCATCGGGAGGAGAATTCAGGAATTTTCAAAACTTATCGGATATGAACTGGTTGAGAGAAGGAATTCCAATACGAAAGGAGTGTATTTGTATTGTCACCGGTTTTACTGGCTCAAAAAACATGACCGGGACTTATCTCCGGACGGAGTGTATAAGGGTCCACGGGAATTTGGTGGTCGTATGCCCACCGAGGCAGTTGATCCGGCCCGACTGATAGAGCGAACTCCGTATATGGAGGACAAGGGAATAATTGAGATAAAAGTATGATTTATTCTGGTGATGAATGGGCTGTAATTTTTTGAGTCCGGAGTAAAACTCTGATATCATCAGGTTTATGAAAGAATGAATTATAACCTTTTTTCATAAAATTAGTTTGAATCAAAAGAAAACCACATATAGAATTACTATCTTGTTTTTGTTATAGAAATCCGAATATCGGATCAAGATGTGAATATCTTATTACTCTTCCATCACTCCGGTTTTGATCCTGATCTCCTTCTCAAACAAAATGAATGAAGTATCCAGGCTCTGTCCAGACATTGTATTACATTAATGGAAATTTTGAATTTTATCCCCGAGGGTCGGGTCTTAAAGAAGAGGATATATTTTTCAGATCTACTGTGAACGGGATAAAATTCTCTCGGGAGATAAGACAGGATCATTATACAATGAGGTGAATTTTTATAGTTTTACATTTGACCTAAAAACCTGAATTTATGAAACGATTTGTTGTATTTCTCCTCATAGGGTTTCTAACCCTTCCACTCTTTTGTTCCGGAACGATAATACCAGAAGACATCCAGATTATCACAGAA
>CAZEWE010000192.1:0-4487 GCA_964515765.1 uncultured Methanospirillum sp.
TTTATTTTTTATCCGGAATGGTATCTTTCAGATATTGCAGGATAGAGGATCGGATCGTCTTCATCGCATTCGGGGCTGAACCGATTGAATTCAGGTCATAGGTAAGGTATGCATCCTTTTCAGGCAGGTAATACCAGAAGGAGAATGAACCCGGATATCCACCGGTATGCCCCTGAACGGTAATATCCGGTGGAGAAACCTGAGTCGTGGTATATCCAAGACCATATCCGGTTTTACCAGATTGTGGAGTTGGTTTTTCCATATCTGCAATAGATTCATTCCTTAACAGGTCCCCCTGCCGGAGTGCCTGATGGAGGCGGTTCATGTCACTCACTGTACTGACGATATCACCCGCTCCCCGGTCAAACAGAATATATAGATCGGTGAAATCATTGATCGTCCCATTTTCATCAGGCATTGTCGCCCGGATGTGTGGGCCGGGTATATGATTGGTATGCTGAATAAACGTGTCATTCAGTCCGGCTGGTATGATGATGTTTCGTGTGACATAATCCTCGTAAGGAATCCCTGAAGCAGCATCGATAATGAGCGTGAGAAGAATATAATTTACATTCGAGTAGGTGTAATTCGTACCAGGGCTGAAGAGCGGGCTGGCACTGAGACCTTGTTCAAGGCTTACCTGATAGGGTACTGGCACATCCGGATTATGAAGTTCCTCAAGATTAATTGATTGTTCATCATAATCTGCGATGCCACTGGTATGATCAAGGAGCTGGCGGATAGTCATCTCTTTCCCGTTTGGTATTCGATCCATCAATTCAGCTGGTAGCCATTTCTCTATCGGGTCAGCAAGATCTAATTTCCCTTCTTCAGCGAGTTTTTGAATGGCAATACTTGTAACCGATTTTGTAACGCTGGCAATCAAAAACCGCATGTCTGGGTTTGCAGGTTCACCGGTCAGGGGGGAACTCGATCCTGCTGCACTCTTCCATGTCCATTCCGGGGTTACAACTTCGATAAGGATCCCCGGAATGCCTGCATTCTCAATCTCATCTTCGATTAGAGTCTGCATCCCCTCTGAAAATGATGCAGGGGGAGCATTCGGAATAATGATATCGCGTCCGTCATAGTGAGTTTCAGCCATACACCCGGTCAATCCCATATTGATACACAGGATGAGGGTTAAGAAAAGGATGAAAAGCTTGAATGTGTTCATAAATCATGCCTGATGGTAACTTGTATTCTCCCGTATTAATGATTACCATTCCCCATGGTATCCGAATGATCAGGTCTGGACCAAGTCAGGACTAAGCTAGGACCAAGTCGGGACCAGGTGAGGATTAAAGGAATGATCAAAAATCATTTCTCATACTGTGTAATCAGCAATTATACATTAACACAACCATTATCATATGAAAGATTGTTATCCCTGCGTATGGCAGAGGATACTGATATTCCAAGTGTAGTCCTCACAAGCCTGAAATCAAACCCCCGGGGACTGACCATAACCGATCTCTCGAAAAAACTTCATAAAGACCGCAATATTATCGCACGATGTCTGAATATTCTCAAAGCTGAAGGGAGGGTTGAATCAAAAACAATAGGATCGGCCCATGTCTACTGGATATCACAAAGGATTCCGTTATCTGCTTTTTTGTGCTTTACCAGAAATCTGATCCTCATGGTGGATGAAAATCTCAATGTCGTCCAGGCAAATGAGCATTTCATCCGGTTTTGTAATATGCAGAAAGAAGACCTCATCGGACGGCATATCATAGAGGACCGACTCCCGGTTGTCTCATCACCAGAATCAGTTGCAACCATTACCTCAACGAAAGAAGAGCACGCCATTACTGACATTCACTATACCGACGATACAATTGACATTTATTTTAAAATGGAGGTGATTCCCACAGTATTTGAGCTGGGTGATCCAGGCCTTACCATTGTTCTTGAGGATATCACGGATAATAAAAAACATCTGAAAAATATGGAATTTCTTGCCCATACAGCGATGGATCTTGTTGATATGCCGCCAGATGCGAATATCTTTGAGTATATTGCTGACAGGGTTTCAGAGCTCCTTCCGAATACCCCCCGTTGCTGGGTAGTTTCGTATGACCCGTTGAGGAACGGGTATATGATCGAATCTATCCGTGATGCATCATTTTTTGAATGCTCAAAACAGCTCAATAATGGAAATGATCTGTCCGGTCTGGTTTTCCCCATTCAGAAATACCTGAAAACACCTCCCTATTATGAGACTGTTGAAACAATGAAGATATTGAGGGAATTTAACTTTCGCCCATTTTTTCCGCATGAACCAGTCTCGTTTTATGATCTCTGCAGTGAAGTGTTTTCAAGAGAAGCCTGTGAAACATTTATCGTTCAGAATTCAATTGGAAAAATGTGTATCGCGGGGTTAGCCTGGCAAAACCAGCTCTTTGGGTTTGTCGGGATGTGTCTTCGTCCTGATGAAGAGCTGGACAACAGCATGGTGATTGAATCATTTATTCGTCAGGCCTCGATTGCGATTGCCAGAAGACTTACGCAGGAATGTCTGAAACAGAGTGAATCCAGATTCCTGGATGTCATTGTGCATATCGGAACCCCGGTTCTCATTACCGACTATGCTGGTGGAGTAAGATACCTGAATCCTTCGTTTACCTCTGAGTTTGGATATACTGTCGATGATATTCCCGAATGGAATACCTGGGTCCGGAAAAGTTGTCCAGATAGTAAAAATCGGGAGGTATTGAAGTATCTATATGAACGATTGCCTGAAACGGCATCTCAGAAGATCATGTGTTCAGTTCAGTGCAAAGATAATTCTTTAAAACCTGTATCAGTAACCTGTGTTGTATCCCCTGATGGTATGAGGACGATAATTTTCCGAAATAGTGCGGAGATCACAGAGCCTTCGGGATCGTTTTAGGAAATGAGGAACAGCAGTTCTTTTATTGCTCCTTTCCCTTACCACATAACGACTGAAAAAAATACTATTTTGCCTAACTGATAAAAGTCACACCAGAAAGTTGAATATCCCCTGATTTTGTCAAGAAACCTTATTATCAACCGGGGAAAATGTATGGTGCATCATATGATTAAGTATATTATTGGAATGTTCGGACTCCTGTTCATCTTGGGTTGTCTGGTGTCTGTTGGATCAGCAGAAAAAGCGTATGACTATAACGATTACTATGGAACATGGGGAACAAAATTAAAAACAGGTTTTGATTTAAACTCCTCTTTTGATACTGAACCGGTATACGACCCGAACACCGGATTTAGCATCACCAGCACACCACCCGGAGCAGAGATCTTTGTCAATGGTGAGAGTGCAGGTGTTACCCGTTCATTAAAGGCGAAGGAAGTAAAAGGCCTTATTCCTGGTGAGTATAACGTTACCGTCAGTTTTCCGGGATACAAGGATTATGCTGCAAACTATACGGTAAATGAGAGTGAGATCAGAAGCATTGAAGCAGTTCTTTCAAAGTTGTAAGATCTGATTCATAAACTGATATCCTCTTTTTTGTATCTCTTATTGCTGACTGATTTCTCCGGTTTTGGTATCTTTTTGATATTCGAATGAGAAATCAATGAAGGAGTCTTTTTTCAAGATAATATTTCGCTCCATCATGATATTATCTCTATTATTTCATTTACCTGTTTTTTTGAAATGGAGTTCGTTTTCATTATCAATGTCATTTTGCAATGAACTCCGCACATGAGTATCGGGTCAAATCTCTGACACCGGAAATGGCCGAAAATTTTCGATGAAAAGGTGGGTAACTCTAAAATACTATTGAGTCATGAATACATTCATATCAACAAATGATGTTGGTGAAGTCAATGATCAAATATGCCCTGTGTGTACTTTTCTTCCTTTTCATAGCAGGATGCCTGGTTTCTGCTAGTACGAATGATGATGAAGACGGAATAGACTGGTTCAAATATTATTTTGATCACTATCTCGGGTATGGAACACCATGGTACTATACCGGACTTCATGCTCCAACATTTGATTTTTCTGACCTGTTTAAGACACCTACAATTTCAAATATTCAGGACTTACTCAAATCTTCTGGTTCGGATGCAAATAGTATGCCATCACAGTACAATCAGAACACAGGTTTTTTGATTACGAGTTCACCACCCGGAGCAGATGTGTATGTGAATGGTGAATATAGGGGAAAAACCCGGACATTGAACTCATTGAAAGTGTTTGGTCTGGAGTTCGGAACCTATGAACTTGTCATCTCTTATCCGGGGTATCATGACTATAAACGATCCTTCACCCTGTTTCACGATGAGGTTCTGAATATAAAAGCAATATTAGTTCCTCTTGAAAGAACGACGGGATGAAGAATTTGGAATGAAATGTAAATTTGGGTTTGATTATATCCTGCATTCATAAAATTCATTCTTACTCGTATCCAATTATTTATTCCATCTTTTGGGTGATGGTGGTCATATATGATTGAAAATATTACGACCAATCAAATACTCGAAGAAGGTTTTTTCCT
>CAZEWE010000193.1:0-1885 GCA_964515765.1 uncultured Methanospirillum sp.
TTCCTCCTTTTGGCAGGTGATTCATGGTATGATCTTATTTCCAGAATCATGATGATTTATGGATTCAACCAAAGGTAATTAATAAAATTAATGAGTATATGAATGAATACTACATTGTAGAAGATATTCCAATTTGGCTATACCAATAATATAGACCACCAGCAAATCCTTTACAAGAAAACCTGTGAATTTTAAGAACCCATGAGCTCAGAAAGTTCATTTCAGGAAAATTTCGAAAATAATTATGAGAGATAATATGACTGGCAACAGAAAGACTAAAGATACCATAACATGCGTTCCCATGGATGAGTCAGAACGATTGCGTCTTTCAGTAAGAATGTCTCCGGCCAGCAGAAAAATTTCAGAGGAAACAAAATGGAGTAAGCGGGGATTCGTTCCCTCCTTTGAGCATACTGATAAAATCCTGATTGAAGCTTCACACAGGATTTACAAGATTCTCGGTTTATCTGACCGATGAAAGATTTTTACCTTTTTGCCGGACCCAATGGGTCAGGGAAATCCACTATCATTTCTTCCTATCTTGAAGATGAAACGATCCTTTTTTTGAATGCTGATTATTGTGCCCGCACAAATCCGGATATCCAGAATATGCCAGATGGTATAGAAAAATCAATCCAGGCACAGAAAGAGACAGAAAGACATCTACATGCGATGATTTCAAATGGACTGTCTTTTGCATGGGAAACGGTTTTTTCCCATGAAAGCCGCCTGGAGATCATGGAATCTGCCAAAAAACAAGGATACCTGATTCATCTCTATTACATTACTACGAAGAATCCTGATATCAATGTTGCCAGAGTCCGGACCAGGGTAATGCAAGGGGGTCATGACGTTCCGGAGGGTAAGATTAGATCGCGATATTTCCGGTCAATCTCATATCTGCCACAGATGATACTAGCGGCTGATGAGGTCATGGTTTTTGATAACTCCTATACCAATATTGAACCAAAACTTCTGTTTCAAAAATTTATTAAAGAAGAGGAAGATTTGAACTCTCAAATGATTACATGGGCAGTTGATGATGATGATATCACCAAATGGGTTGTTACGCATCTTATTCGTCCCCTTGAGAGATTGGGATATTCTGTTCCGTGTTTTTTTTGAGATCTATTCCATACAACCCTTCTTCAAATACGAAATCGGGGTTACTATATACATGCACCACGTCCACTTTCCTTCAAGATATTCATGGGGTAAAAAAATCCATTTTTTGTATAAGAATATCAAAGGAACGTTTTTTTTCAGTAGTATCCTGGTGAAACCAATTTCTCCAGGAATGATAAGTGAATAACTGGAATTTATCGACGCTCTACTTGGTGGGAGTTTCTTTACAGAGTGCTACAGACCTCTCCCTTGGGTTGATCGTCTGAATTATAACCGTCCCCAAATGAAAAGAATTTCCAACACATACATGGCTTTTTGTATCTTTTGCCCGAAAATTCCCGATGTTTTATGTTACCAGCTCAATAATGAGTATGAGAATAAATGGCAAAGATGCAGATAGGAAATATATCTTGATACGAATGGAGTATGATTAAATTTGCAGACCTGGCACAATAACAAAAATGACACAACCCTTTCTATCAAGAATTTTGTTCCGGAATCAAATAACAAATATCGGATTTGCGACTCAAAGGTTTTTCATGAAGTATGTACATACTCTCAAGTACATCGATGAATCAGATTCAATATCGAATACTCCTTAGGAGAGAACCGGAAGGGGGATTCACGGTAACTGTCCCGCTCCTTCCAGGCTGTGTAACATGGGGAGATACTCTGGATGAGGCTATAGGAAATGCCAAAGAGGCTATAGAGTTATATATTGAAAGCCTGACCGCTCATGGGGAGGAAATACCATCTGAAA
>CAZEWE010000193.1:1985-4475 GCA_964515765.1 uncultured Methanospirillum sp.
ATAGAGTTATATATTGAAAGCCTGACCGCTCATGGGGAGGAAATACCATCTGAAAAAATGTCCTTGAATATCTATTAACCATCTCTGAAAATGAGCAAAATGCCACATCTCACCTATGACAGATCATAAGCATCCTGAAGATAACTATGGTTCTTATCTTATCTCTATCGGTTTTTCGTTCTGTGATCCATTGATTTGATCTATTACCCACTCTGCGGTTTCCCTCACGTCAATATCCGGATGCTCCTTCAGAGGGGATATTTTTTCAACCACCGAAATATCTTTGCTCGTGGCAAAAACATTCAGGATTCCAACTATTTCTTCAATACTTTCTGAATTCATGTAAGATAAGAGTTCATCTATAGGTTTCGTATCTAACCGGTTTAAAGAACGATATACGCAGTTAAAAATCTCATCGTCCGGATGATTAAACAGAGGAATAATTGCAGAAACCCCCCTTGCCCGGTCAACTCTGGGGAGAATGTAGATCGCCGAACATATTAATTGAACAGAATCGGATGTAAGGAGAGGAAGAACCTGATCATAACATGGAGAACCAATCTGGGTCAGACTCCATTCAGCCTCATCCCGGATAGATTTTTCAGGATGAGAAAGACATTTTATTAAGACGGGTATCGCTTTTTTGTCACCGATAAATCCAAGAATTTCTATAATTTTCCCTTTTACAACCAGATTATCCGTCTCTATCTCTTCGCAGAGAATAGGAACTGCATTTTTTCCAACCTCTTCGATAGCGGCTTGAGCAGCATAAGCCAGATCTTCATTCGGATTATCAAGATAGGGAATCAGAAATGAAACGGCATCCTTCTTAAAAAGAGCAAGTACTTCAGGTAATTCATCTCTTATCGTATCTGAATCAAAAGCATCATTCTCTATTGCCTCCACAAAAAACGGGAGACACTTCTTCCCTAGTTTTTTTAATCTTTTCTGGGCATCCTCTACCAGGTCAGGAAAGGGAGAATCAAGGTTTCGTATGGATTTCTTGATGATATATTCTTCTTCTGAATTCCAGGTAAATGATTCCAGATGTACAAAGATTGGTTTCTTATCCATGATCTCTCAGTCTGGAAAAAGGTATTACTGCAGAGAATTTAAAATTATCAAAAATATAAGAAAAATTATGCTGATATGGGGATTTGAACCCCAGTCGCAGGAGTGAGAGTCCTGCATGATTGACCCCTACACTATATCAGCTGTGCCTCTAAATGTTATCATTTGTAATATATAAATAAACCGGTTTTTTCTGAAATGATCCCACAAATATAAGAATACAAGAGGGGAACTTATTAGGATACATGGCTGGTATTGAGGATCAAATCAAAGAGATAGAGGACGAGATCCAGAATACCGTTTATAACAAGGCTACCTCAAAGCATATCGGGCGGCTCAAAGCAAAACTCGCCAAAATGAAAGAGGATGCCGTAAACCGTGCGATGAAGGCCGGTGGCGGTGGTGAAGGCTATGCCGTCAAAAAATCCGGCGATGCTACGGTGGTTCTTGTCGGTTTTCCTTCTACTGGTAAATCCACGCTCCTGAATGTGCTCACCGGTACAGAGAGCGAGACCGGAGCGTATGCATTCACAACCCTGACAGTGGTTCCCGGCGCTCTTGAACATAAAGGCGCAAAAATACAGCTCCTTGATATCCCCGGACTTATCGCAGGTGCCGCGATGGGAAAAGGACGGGGGAAAGAGGTCATTGCCGTTGTCAGAAATGCAGATATGATCGTCCTTCTCGTCGATGTTTTTAACGAAAAGCACGTGGACGTCCTCTTCCGTGAACTCTATGATGCAGGTATCAGGGTCAATGTTCAAAGGCCTGATATTACCATAAAAAAGACCTCCCGTGGAGGTGTCAGATTAAATGCGGTCGGGACTCTGGACCTTGATATTGAAGAAGTCCGGTCCATTCTGACTGAAAACCGTATTGCAAGTGCTGATATTCTCATCCGTGGAAATGCAACCCAGGATGACCTTATCGATGCTATCATGGGGAGCAGAGTATATGTTCCCGCAATCATCGCCGTCAACAAGGTTGACCTGATCGATGAAAAAGACCGGAAGAAGATCGAGGAAGATCTTGCCGAACGATTTGGACAAAACCCGATTATGATATCTGCAGCAACCGGATACCACATGGAAGAATTAAAGGATGCTGTCTATGATGCACTCGGATTTATCAGAATATTCCTAAAGCCACAGGCAGGGCCTGCGGATCTCGACGAACCACTTATCATGAGAACCGGTTCAAAAATTGAAGATGTCTGCCGCAAACTTCACCGGGACTTTGTAGATAAATTCAGATATGCACGGATTTGGGGAGACTCCGTCAAGCATGAGGCACAACGGGTGGGTATTGCACATAGCCTTGCAGATGAGGATATACTGCAGATCATCATCGAACGATAATTATCCTATATCAATACAGAAGCATAGAAGGGATATCAGCATCATCTGTGCTGATATGTTC
>CAZEWE010000194.1:0-3258 GCA_964515765.1 uncultured Methanospirillum sp.
CCTGAATATCCCAATACCTATCTCTCAAAGGCAGAAGCCCTGAGTGACATGGAGCGATACACCGAAGCACTTGCCCCGGTTGAAACCGGCCTCTCCTTTGAGACGAACAACACCGATCTCATGATGATGAAAGGGGACATTCTCATGAAATTAAATCGTTTTGATGATGCACATGAGATTTTTGAGAACATTACTACGATATATGAAGTGGATCCTGACCGGGAGAATAATGTATTTAACGGACTCTATTCCTGGTGGGCACGAGGATATTGCATGGAGCAACGAGGAGATACCACGGCAGCGAAATCTGCTTATTCAAGAGCATTAAACGAGATTGAATCAGATAAGGTCTCCAGGAGTTCCGGGGACATGTGGCATCTGAAGAGTAAGATCCTGACCGGTCTTGGAGAATATCAAAAGGCTGAAGTTGCAGAGAAGAAGGCATTGGAACTCGGCTATAACGAACAATATTATCTCTGATCTCTCATTTTTTCACCTGGGGTCCTGGCTCAATTGTTCATTCTGGTTTCCCTGATCCTGCCCTGATGAAGCGGATAATTGTTCTGTTTTTTTCTCGTACAAAAGGATCCTATAAATGAATACAGATGAATATTCTGGTATGCATACGAAAAAAACTCTCCTCTTTGTTCTCCTCATTTTAAATATAATTCCATTCATCGGTATCGCCGCAGTTCCTGTCCCCCCTGACCTTCTCATCCTGACCGAGGAGTATGCCCCGTACAACTACATAGAAGACAACCAGTTAAAAGGGATTTCTGTTGATATCCTAGAATCAGCCTTCCAACATATGGGTCTGGATATCTCCCGTGAATCCTTTCACACCCGTTCCTGGACAGAAGCATATGAAACCACCCTTTCGCGAAATAATACCCTTCTTTTCACCACCGCCCGGATACCTGAACGTGAATCTCTGTTTGCATGGGCAGGCCCTCTGCATACTGATAAAAAAGTCCTGTTTGGTGTTGCTGGTCATGACACTCATTTCACGTCCGCAGACATCACATCGTACCGGATAGCGGCAATCAGGAATGACAGCGGCCTCCAACTTGCCATTGATGCCGGTGCAGCTCCTGATCAGATCATCGTTGCTGACACTCCAGAGCAGGCGGTTGCCATGGTTGAGAATGGTACGGCTGATGTCTGGAGTTATGGGGAAATAGCCGGAAGAAGGATGATTAACCGGTATGCAGAAAACCCGGAGTTATTCACCCCGTTCATGGAGATTGCAACCGTCGATGAGTATATTGCCTTTCATCCGGCCACTGATCCGGCTTTTGTATCTGCAGTCAATCAGACCATATGGGAAATGCGGCTAATCCAGCCTGAGTCAGGAGTGTCCGAGTATGCACAGATCCTCTACCGATATATCCCGGTTGAGTGCCACGAGGCTGACATCACCCCACAGATGGTCACCGATCTGGTAAACCTGACCTGTGATGCAATCAGCACGAATACACCTGATACGGTTATCCGGATTAATTCAGGAGATGCCCCATATAAAGATCCTGATAACCCTGGCCTCTATGTCTTTGTCTATGATTCAACAGGAACAGTGGTTGCCCATGCTGATGATCCATTCCTCGTCGGAACAACATCTTTAGGAAAATCGGATATTACCGGGAAACGGTATCATGACGAGATATTCAGTGGTGCCAGAGAGTATGGGACAGGCTGGGTCCATTATGTCTACACTCATCCGGCCAGGAATGGAATTTACCCTAAAAAGACCTATTATCGGCTCGTAACTGGAAGTGACGGGCAGGAGTATGTGGTTGTCAGCGGGCGGTATATGTCCTGTGCCTATCTTTGGCAGTCACCTGATGGTGAGCAGGACCGGAGCATTGAGATAGAGGTATTGCCGGATGGGAATATGGTCCTGTGCGGGACAACAAATACCTCCATGCAAAAAGACATCCTCCTTCTCAGGTATCTTCCCGATGGAAGGAGAGATCCATCATTTGGCAAAAACGGGATGGTTACCTGGGCTGGCAGTGCTGGAAAGGATGATTATGCATTCGGGGTTGTCCATGATAATGAAGGGAGAATCCTGGTCGCCGGCAGGGAGCATAATGGTCATGACCCTGACATTCTGGTCCTCCGGTATACTCATGATGGAGAACTGGATATGACATTTGGAGAGGATGGGGTATTCAGGTATGCAGGTCCTGGGAATGGAACCGATTCAGCTCGCGGAATAGTCGTCCAAAATGATGGAAAGATTCTTTTCACTGGTGAGATGAACTCGAGCATTCATAAAGAGATGATTGCCATACGTCTCACTCCGGATGGAGTGCCGGATCTGAAATTTGCAAATAACGGGCTTTTCATACTCAATATCTCTGGCGAAGGGGACCGGTTTGGATTTGGTATTGCCCTGGATGCTGAAGAACATGCGGTGATGACTGGCGGAGCGGTCCGGGAAGGGGATACCAACAGTTCAATCATTACGGTCCGCCTTCTTGCAGACGGAACGGTTGATGAATCATTTGGCATGAATGGGACTGTGTTCTACCAGGGAGATGCAGGTGGCCCGGATTACGGGAACTGGGTGAGTATCACGCCGGACGGGGAGATTCTGGTTACCGGAGCAGAAGCAGACCTTGACGGTTCGTATGACATCGTTCTACTCAAGTACACGAGTCAGGGGGTTCCTGACCCGGCATTTGGAGATAATGGTATTGTTCACTATCATGGCCCCGGATATGACTATGCCTGGGGGCAGGAGATTCAGGATGACGGGAAAATAATCATAGCCGGGACAACCGAGGTACATGGGGTGCGATACCCGGTTCTTCTTCGGTATACTTCTGATGGCCGGCCTGACCTGTCCTTTGGAGAGCACGGGGTGATGACATTTGAGGCATTTGGTTCAGGATTACTCTATGGTGTCCATCTTGATAATGAGGAGAATATCTATGCAAACGGTTATATTACCAAGGAAGGAAAAGAAATCTCCCTGTTTGTGAAGATACATGGAGATGATACATAAGGGATTCACCATCAGTGACAGAGAGAAGATGTGGAGTCCTTCCCTGCTTTTATTTGAGGGCTGGTCTTTTTTATTTTATCTTTTCTTTGGCCTGCTGCAGGAATACCGGGGCAAGGTAATGATCCGGGTCAATTTCCAATGCCCGGTTACATTCCACTATTGCTTCGTCATATTTCCCCATTTCTATCATCGCTGATGCGATATTGACAATAGTGTCTGCATTATCCGGATAGGTAACAAGGACGTGG
>CAZEWE010000194.1:3358-4456 GCA_964515765.1 uncultured Methanospirillum sp.
ATGTCAGGATCAATATTCAGCAATATATCCATCAGATGTGCATAATCAGTATCATTCCCTGCCTGGGTGAATAACTCCAGAACAGAATAAACCTGGTACATATCTCCACCCGTCTCCCTGACCAGGTTATGCAGAAATGACTCATCCGGCTGAAAAGTGGCTATAGGTATCGTGAGCAGTCGTTCGGCAAGGGTAAAGAACGTCAGGAATTTCCGAACTCCCTCAAGATTCAGAATCAGTTCCTGATACACTCCTGACTCATCAATAACTACCATATCCCGGTATTCGGTGATCAGGGAATGTGTCCCGCTGGTAACCGCATGAGCGACAATGATACTCGTAAATGCCTCATATGGGCCGTTATTCAGAATCATATCAATGATTGAATTGTAGATAATACCCACTTTGTAATGAAGCATTGAAATCAGGGCACATAACTCAATATCCCTGTTTTCTCTGATATGATACCGGTAGAGGAGACGGATTCCCTCATCCCACTCACGGATATGCTGGTGAGAAAGACAGTTAAATGACTCCGGGTTGCCTAATATCTCATCATTGAATCGCTGGTTTTCAAGTTCTTTCTCACTGATGAGTTCTGCCCATAACCGGACAGCAGTCTCCTGGTCTCCACGACGTCCTGCAGCAATAAAAAAACATTCCTTCTCATGTTCGTTCCGGGGATTTGTGAGAAGCGGGTGCAGGGCCTTTTCTGCTGCTTTCTTATTTTGTAAACATGCATAATGGGCAGATCGTCTGAGCATACGCATCCCGGTTCCGTAATTTACATCTATCCGGTCCAGACATGTGATGGCTTTTTCATGCTCTCCAAGAAGCGTGAGTAAGATCTCGCAATCATATGCTACATTAAAATCATCTGGATCTTCAGCCCATATCTTTTCATACTCCGAAAGAATGTCCTGAATAAGGGATTTAGACAGCCGATCCCCGATGAGATCAAAACTATCTGTAAAATCCTCTACCAAATACCGCATCGCTAAGATAGGGCTCATTCCCTAGTATAT
Organism: uncultured Methanospirillum sp.; assembly: GCA_964515765.1. Classification (GTDB taxonomy): domain Archaea; phylum Halobacteriota; class Methanomicrobia; order Methanomicrobiales; family Methanospirillaceae; genus Methanospirillum. The sequence goes on from CAZEWE010000194.1 coordinate 4,384, forward strand.
CGACCTGGATGAAAAAGGATGTTTCATCACGCATGAAAATGTGTGGAGGAGAGGGATATCAATTCCCTGGTTT
>CAZEWE010000195.1:0-4444 GCA_964515765.1 uncultured Methanospirillum sp.
ATCGGGATAGTATTTCAGCAGATAACACTTGACAAGGACATGACGGTCAGGGAAACCCTTGACTTTCACGGGGATATCTACGGAATGGACCGTGATAATAAACTGCAGCGAATTTCAGAGCTTCTGGCCTTAGTGGAGCTTGAGGAGAAGGCGGATGTACTGGTCAATAACCTGTCCGGCGGAATGAAACGCAGACTTGAGATAGCTCGTGGTCTGATGACACGTCCGCAGATTCTCTTCCTTGATGAACCGACCATCGGGCTTGATCCACAAACAAGACAGAAGACCTGGGAGTATCTCAGAATGGTAAACCAGGAAGGAACCACCATCTTCATGACGACCCATTATATGGATGAGGCAGATATCCTCTCCGATTCGATTGCCCTCATTGATCATGGAGAGATCATTAAGAGGGGAACACCGGATGAGCTCAAATCAGGCCTTGGAAAAGATATCATCTATCTTGAAACCAGTGATAACAACGCAGCATCTGCCCTGATTCGAGAAATCCCCGGAATCAGCGGGATTCAACCCTGCGATGGGAAGCTGCTTATATGCTCCGGAAACGACGGGGCACAGGTGCTTCCCGGTATCATCAGGGCTGCTGATGAACAGGGAATCATGGTCAGATCGGTCAGTCTGAAAAAACCCACGATGGATGATGTCTTTATGCACTACACCGGAACGGAGATCCGGGACTGAGGTGATTCTCTATGGTTTCAGGATTTATTGCGGTATTCAAACGGGATTTTCGCCGGTATGTCAGATTCAAGGATCAACTCTTCACCTCGATGCTTCATCCTATCCTCTGGCTTGCACTCTTCGGTCTTGGGATGGCAGGAAATTTTGAACGAATTCTGGGTGGTGGTTCAACGCCGGCAGGGATGATCTCCTATGATTACCTGACCTTCATGTGTCCGGGGATGATTGCAGCAACCATCCTCTTTGCAAACCTGTACGGGGGATTCTCAGTGCTCTTTGATAAGAACTGGGGAATCTTAAGGGAGATCATGGCAAGCCCGATGCCAAGGCGTGATCTGATTATCGGGATATCCCTCTCATCAGTTACAAAGTCACTGATTCAGACGGTAATCATCATCGTCTTCGGGGTAGTCCTTGGTGTCACGTTCTTCTCCGGAGAGAACTTTGGTGGAGTGCTCATCTCACTCATCGGCATGGTCCTCTTTGTTGCTGTCTTTTCAGCAGCAGTGCTCTGTGTCTCACTTTACGTTGCGTTTAAAACATCATCACCTGAAGGGTACCAGGGAGTCACGACTGTTCTCTCTATGCCGGTCTTCTTTGCGTCTAATGCCCTCTATCCATCGGCAGGACTTCCCCCCGTTCTGCAGGAGATTGCTCTCATAAATCCACTGACCCACCTCTCAAACGGGCTCCGGTACTTCTCAATGGGCGATCATTTCAGTGCTCTTGGGCTGGAATTCATCTTTAGCAGTACTGAGATCCTGATATCGTTCGTCTACCTCCTGGTCTTTGCACTGGTGACGTTCTATTTCGCTCTCCGGGCAGTTGAGCAGTCGGTTATTACCTGAACCCTGCCCCTTTTCTGTATGAACGGGGCAATTCTGGAAAAAACTCTCTCTCGGTATATGTGATATGACAGATAACTCTTGTACATATGCCTGATCTACCAATATTGTGAAAAGGACATGACATTGATTCACCAACCAGTTATTCCAGAGGGTCTTCCTATTACTGAAGAACAGATCAGTGATTTCTGTACCCGCTATCATATCTCCACGTTTTCCTTCTTTGGGTCAGCCAGCACAGGGACTCTCCGGCCTGACAGTGATATAGACATCATGATCACGTATGAGCCAGGTTTTCACCCTGATCTCTTTATGTACCATGAGATGATCGAAGAGATGGAGAAGATCTTTGAGAGAAAGGTGGATATTGCTGATAAAAAACAGGTCGAAGCGAGTGAAAACTACATCCGCCGGATAGGAATGCTCAAGAACTTAAAGCCAACCCACCGGCAGATCTCGTACCTTCTTGATATTCTGCTCTATATTCGCTCTATTGAACGGGTATATGTGAACAAAGAGGAAGAAAACGCTCCTGATCCAGTATCCAGAAGACTTTGTCATGATGGGTTAGTGTATCAGGTAATCCGGCTTTCACGAATAGCACAGCTCGTTTCTCCGGAGCTGAGAGAGACACTCCCACTCATTCCATGGGATGAGCTTGATCAGATAGCGGATATGGATCTCCTTGATGAGCCGGATTCAGAGTTGATACAGGATATCCTCTCCCGCCTGCGTGAATCTGTTACTGATCTTGAGAGCAGGATTCCGGATGAGGAGACCTTTATCCGGAGGGTTGAGGAGCAGGGATATTGGAGTGAAAATGGAGAATAAGTCGAATTATTCTTATCGGTTTAAAGAGGTCATTTCTTGACTTTAACAATTACTCGGTTTTTCATAAAGTACCTTCCCGAATTGAGCAATTTCACGATAAATCAGATGAGGATTGTTATTATTGGCGTTAAATATATCAGGTGTTTCAACAAGGATGTCTACTGGTACTCCAACTCCATATAAGGATTTATAGAGTAGTTTCGCTGTTTTTCGACGCTCTTTTATTCCAGCCTTGAGTACACAGATATCATAATCACTCTCGCTGCTGTTACTTCTCTTTGCACGTGAGCCAAAAAGGATGATAGAATCTGGATCAACTGCTTCAATAATAATTCGGATAATTTTCGAGAGTGATATATCATCCATAGCCATTCTTTTTTAGGGTCAGGGATAAATGAATTCCTATGAGATATGGGCGTAACTAGTGAATGGAACTCTGGAAAAAGGTGAATATGAATGTTGAATTATGAGTGTGTTGTGAATGATTCGGGCTTGATATCTCAGGGTATGGTTAGATCTCATGTACAGAATCAGACTTTCCCTACAGTTATAATTTTCCGGTAATCTTCTTCAGGTATCTCCCGCATTGCCTGTCTGAAATGCCCGGACCACATGGTCTTATTCGTCACAAACCCAAGTTCAGGAATTAATGGTTTAATCTCCACCGGCTCTTTGAATATCTTCACTGGTTTCAGCCTGAACCGGTATTGAAACACCTCTTCTCCCATCTGGGGTGGAGCGGTGAAGAGCGGTTTTCCATCTTCAAAGAGTTCGGTTACTTTGAACTCTCCCATGATAGCAGAGGGAAGGACAGTATCTCCATGTGTTTCGGACCTGACATACATGAGAATAGTATCACCGGGTTTCACTCTCGAATGAAGTCCTTTGCTCCGCTTTGGAACCCCCCAGATGTTATGTTTTTTAACAACCTCCCAGTTCTGCCGGTTCCCTGATGCTATCCAGATTGCCATAGTATCTATGTAGGCCGCACCAGTATTTGAAAACATATATCGTTTGTCACGATTAACCCTCTAATCTCTGAATATGGCCCGTGCGAAAAAGACAAAGGAAACAACCGCAGCAAATCTCGGGTTTGAAGCAACCCTCTGGGCAGCGGCCGATAAACTCCGGAACAATATGGATGCGGCTGAGTACAAGCATGTCGTCCTTGGTCTCATTTTTCTGAAATATCTCTCCGACGCATTTGAAGAGAAACACTCCTCGCTTGAGCAGGCATACTCGGATCCGAAGAGCTCCTGGTATATTGCTGAACCTGAAGTCCGGTACGGGGTGATTGAGGATCCGGATGAGTACAGGTCGGAGAACATCTTCTGGATCCCAAAAGAGGCCCGGTGGTCCTATATCCAGCAGAATGCGAAGCGGCCGGAGATTGGGAAGATCGTTGATGATGCGATGTATGCCATCGAACGGGATAATGCGGTTCTGAAAAACATTCTTCCCAAGGAGTATGCCCGTCCCGGTCTTGATAAGGAGAAACTGGGAGAACTCATCGATCTCATCGGAACCCTGAACCTGAGCGACTCTGAAAACCGGTCAAAGGATATCATCGGCAGAGTGTATGAGTATTTCCTCTCTGAATTTGCGAGTGCGGAAGGGAAGAACGGCGGTCAGTTCTATACGCCCCGGTGTGTTGTTCAGACGCTTGTTGCGATGATCTCCCCCTTCAAGGGTCGGGTGTATGATCCCTGCTGCGGGTCTGGCGGGATGTTTGTCCAGAGTGAGAAGTTTGTTGAGGCTCATGGTGGGCGGATTGGTGATATCTCCATCTACGGGCAGGAGTCCAATCCGACGACCTGGAAACTGGCAAAGATGAATCTTGCCATCCGGGGGATTGATCATGATCTCGGGGCTGAACATGCGGATAGTTTCAGGCGGGATCTTCACTCAAATCTGAAAGCGGATTACATCCTTGCAAATCCTCCCTTTAATATGAAAGACTGGGGAGGGGAGAACCTCAAGGATGACGTCCGGTGGAGATACGGTATCCCCCCGACCGGGAATGCGAACTATGCCTGGATTCAGCATTTCATCCATCATCTCTCCCC
>CAZEWE010000196.1:0-4404 GCA_964515765.1 uncultured Methanospirillum sp.
AAGTTTTTCCCAGGTTCTAGGTGAGACCGGGATCCGTTTATAGGTCTGAACACTGGACATGGCATTCATGGTGCACATGTGTGCAACTTATACTTTTCTTTGATGGTAATACAAAGAGCCCCAGTTATTGGATAGATGATTCTTCCCGCTTTTCTGACCATCATGATGAAATGGATTATAGGTTCTACAATGTTCTGGCAGGATACGGTACTTGATTATGTGAAACGAAGGAGGAATTGCATCAGCATAGGGCGACAGAAAAGGTATGCGAAATTAAAAAAGATGAGGGTTACACACTTGATTATTTCAACTTTTTCCGGTTTATATCCCGGTTCTTCTTATAACTCTGATTATCAGGCTGAATCTTCAGGGCATTCTCATAACATCTCTCAGCACTTACAAATTCTGAAAGTTTGGTAAGGCAGATCCCATATGCATTCCATGCCTTGTCATTGGATGGATCCTCTTCAGTGATCGCGAAAAACTCCTCGGCGGCCTTCTTAAAATCACCCTGCTTGTAATATGCCATTCCCCGGACATATGCAGAGCCCCCCTCAGCATCTCCCCCGTTATCCGAATCCTCCAGTCTCATCGAAGATTCAGAGTCCTGAACCTGGTTTTTTCTGTTCAGGGTATTTTTCCGGCTGGTTCGGTTTTTTCTTCGCATATATACATACATCAGTCCGATACCAATCACAATCCCGCCAACCACCCCGGCAATTATCTCTGTTCCGGCCGGGAGAAGACCTGATTGCTCCGGACCCATAAGGGTGGGATCCATCATATCTAAATCTGAAAGGGCATTTACTCCTGTAAGATCGAGCGGTGTCTCCGTGCTGATTATCCTCCCGTCTGCATCCTTAAAGGAGGTGAGGAGGTTTTCAGAGGTTGCATTTGGTGAGGGTTTGAATGTCACCTGAAAACTTGCGAAATCTGATGGTTTTAAGAGGCCTACACCATATTGCTTGTACGGGTAGACGGCCTGGGCGGGATCCTGCACCGTTACGACCACGGCGTTTGCAGCCTCAAGACCTGCATTTGTCACATCTCCTTTGACGATTACATGCTCCATCCCTGGGGTTATCTCAATATTTGAGACAAAGAGGTCAGCCTGTTTTTTACTTGTTCCGGTAGAGATCGGCACACTCACCGATGAGTTATGCAGATTGATCCCGTTTTTGTATTGCACGATAAACTGCACCGGTTCATTCCCATGCGGAGTGATATTGAAGGGAATCTGGATTGGGATGTCCGGGTCTAAGAGACCAATATAACTGGATGCCGGCATAATCTCATGAATAGATGGGACTGGCGTTACCTGGACACTGGAAACCGGATTGTCCCGTGGATTCATGAGCGTGAGGATGACCTGATTTCGTTTATCCTCTACCCAGGTATCCGGTTTTGAGAATACGGTCAGGAGCACTGGTGTATCCTGAATGATGACAGGAAAAGGCAGCCGGATAAAGTGAGCACCTCTGAATGATGCGGTAAATACCGGGTAGTAAATCCCCGGTGTAATGCCGGCCTGCAGGGTAAAGGTGAGGGACAGGCGGTTTCCTGGCCCGATGGTCCCGACTTTTTCATAGATACCGGTCAGAACTTTCAGGTCTTTTGAGACAACCAGTGCATCGGATATCGCCACCGGTAAATCCTTCCCTGTATTCTCCATTACAATGGTTGCCGTTGCAATATCTCCCGGCATGAGAACGGATGGATCAAGGGATACATTGGCAACCTGGATATGAGATGCTGCATAGGTGTTCATGACGTAGGGATCGACTGATCCCGAACCTGAATCTGACTCTTCAGCTGCCAGGACGGGAGCCGGCAGGAATAGAAGAATAAAGATAATGATGCACATAATAGCAGGAATGCTCTTATTTGCTCTTCTCATTTGGATCATATATTGCATTGGTGACATGGTCTTCTCCTGGTTTTTTCCATCCGGTAATAGGGCTTTGAAATTCATATTCTATTCATACCTCAGTGCTTCAATGGGGTTGAGCCGTGATGCCTTCAGGGCCGGGTATAGCCCGGATACAAGGCTGATTGCAATTCCAAAACTCATGGCATAGGGAATCTGCATGAGCGTTGCTGGTGCTGTGAAGTAGTTCATGGCTCCAATCATGTCGGCATACAGGTACCCAAGCACGAGACTGCAGACTCCACCGATGCCTGACCCGATAAAGCCAAGAAGCAGGGATTCGTAGATGAACATCGACAGAATACTCCCCCGTCTGGTCCCGATTGATCTGAGCACTCCTATCTCCCGGTACCGCTCCATAACCGACATGACCATCACATTAAAGATTGAGACCCCGGCTACAACCAGTGATATCCCTGCAATCGCCGTTGTTGTTGCTGCTTTCTGCTCCATCTCAAAAAGGAACCGATCCCTGAATTCGTTAAAGTTGTTCAGGGATATTTCAGATGCACGTCTGTTGAGTTCATCTGAAACGGCCTTCATGGTTGCATTCATCTCAGACACATTGCTCATCTTGACGAGCACCTGGTCATATCCCTTGAAATCACAATTTTCCCTGAGCCAGGGTTCATAGGGGATGATGGAGTTGTCAACAAAGATATCCCACCGGTTGGTCATCTGCAGGACCCCGACAACCCGGACCGGGAACTCCTCATCCTCTCCGCCGGTGTTCTTTTTAACAAAGGTGATCATGGACCCGGGTTTGATATTCTTCTCCAATGCCGTTAATCCCCCCACCACTACTTCTGTTCCTGATCTGGGAAGGGCTCCTGATTCAAGATCCGTCACCTGTGCAAGATCCAGGGGTGCAATTCCCATGACCATCGCCCCCAGGAACTCCTTTTTCATCTTCGGCTGGAACGTGGAACTGGTATATGTCGGGATTACCAGATAGTCAGGGATGGCACGACGAATAGCCATCACCTGTTTTTCGGTGATGATATTGTCTTTTCCCTGTTTCATGGAGTATTCATAATTGGGTGAGATGATGAAGCTGTCATACGCCTTCCACTGGTCAGATATCTTCATCAGTTCTATATTCTCGACCACTCCCATGTACCCGATGGCAAGCACACCGATTACGATTCCGATAACGGCTAGAAGAGATCTGAGCCAGTGGAGACGCAGGTTTTTTGCAGCAAAACTGAGGATGAGAAGCTGGCTTGTCATGATACTCCGTTCTCCACCCGTCCGTCAACGATTCTGATGATCCGGTCCGCATACTCTGCTGTCCGGGGATCGTGCGTTACCATCACCACCGTCCGGCCTTCATGCTTTGAGAGGTATGATAAGAGATCCATGATGGCTTTTCCTGTCTTCGTGTCCAGGTTTCCGGTTGGTTCATCACAGAGGATGATAGGCGGATCATTGACCAGTGCCCGGGCGATTGCGACCCGCTGTTGCTGCCCTCCAGAGAGCTGGTTTGGCCGGTGATGCCAGAATTTACTCTCAAGACCGACTGATGTAAGGGCCTCTTCAGCCCTTTTGTTATCTCCCGACCTTCCGGTTCTGACCACGTAGGGGTACTGGACGTTTTTTAGTGCAGAGAACAGGGGAAAGAGATTGAAATACTGGAAGATAAATCCGATGGTATGAAGCCTGAGATCGGTTAACTGGTTATCACTCATCATCCTGGTATTCTGGCCGGTTATCCAGATATCCCCGTTGTTTGGAACATCAAGACAGCCCATCATATTGAGGAGGGTCGATTTTCCTGACCCTGATGGTCCCATCACAGCGATGAATTCACCGGGGAATATATCAAAGGTTACCTCCTCAATCCCTGTGACATTTCCTGATTCAAGGGTATATATCTTCGTGACTGAATGAAATGAGATAATTGGTTCATTCGAGGTGTCAGGTTTGATAGGAGTAGTAGTGGGCGATATCAGAGAATCCGGGTGGGGAATTCGGATTCTTCCTATGCTCCAGGGTAAGGGAACTTTCTCGATCGGTGAATCAGGGTTCGTGATGTAAATCATATGTGGGTCCGGTTATCCAAATCCTGACTGGTATGTGTTACCTGTTCCGTTGTTCGTCCGTGATGGATAACACGGTAATTCCTTTATTGAAAGCATCCTGGTATACCAGACATATTCAGGCTTAGGGTCAGAATACGTATTGGAAAGAATATTTTAATCCCCATCTCTCTCCCTGATGTACATGAAATATATCCGATATAATATATGTACATTGGTATGATAAATCCGGGTAATCTGGGTAATAAACTCAGTATCCAAAAAAGATATGGAAATGATGGTTTCTCACTTATCATCTAAAAGAATGATACTTCTGTAAAAACAAAGAGAGTATGAGAAATGCACATCATACAAGATCATATCATATCCTTTTTTTCTACCTGCCAAAAAACGGATTCAGGCCCCTCATAAATAACAAAGGAGCTCCATAGGTTACCC
>CAZEWE010000197.1:0-4403 GCA_964515765.1 uncultured Methanospirillum sp.
CAGGAATTATGAACCGGAGTTTTCGGTCTGCACCGGGGATCAGTGTAAGGCATGTGATTATGTGAAAATCTGCCGGTTTGTGTGATACAGGGGTGAGATTATTCATCTGTTATCTGGGTTAATTCGATTGTCATTCTGATTTTATAAATTTTTATAAATCTTTCCCCTGACATCGATATGTATGATAACAATCATGTGTTCTGTATCATATACTTTAAATAAAGCCCGATATTCGCCAATTCGTAACCGATAAAGATTATCTTCTATTCGAAGCATATTCTTAACATCAGGAAATTGGCTCAGGTGACGAAGCGACTCCCGAATTCTTTCGGAATCTGAAAATTTTTCAAGATTTTTATTGGCCTGTTTATGGAGAACCACGTTCCAGGTCATAATGGGATAAATTCATCAAATTTTTTTTCATGAATGAGCTTATCAGTTTCTCTGATGAGTTTTTCCTCCTCAATTGAGATCGTTTTATCTTCAAGGATTTCTATGATATGATCTAGTTTATGCTCAACTCTGACGAGAATGTCCTTGTCAGAAAAATTATTAGGGTAAACATCGGCAGACATGATTTTCATCTCTTATCTGTTCTATATGTCTATTATTTTTTTCTAATAACAGTTTTTCCTTTGAGTAAATGTGGGTGTTGCAATGAATTGATAAATACAATTATTATTGGGCATTATCAGGATTCGGTATAGTATATGATTGAATGCATCTTTCGAAAATGAGAAACCAGTAATAAAACTATTAAATTACTGTAATCATGACACATCTAATATGTTTTTTATCCCCGTCGAATTCGACGGGTTTAGAATGTTGTGAAATAAAGATGGGGATCAATTTCAATTCACTTCAAAGATATACCCACCCCAGGATATAAAAAAGATACCAATAATACAGATACAATCACTAGAAAAACCTTAGAGGGATAGTATAGTTATGAGGCTGGATGTAGTATTTGATGGTTCTGTGTTACGGCCGATTGATAAAATAAATCTTATTCCAGGCAAAAAATACACGATAATAATTTATTCTGAAGATGACAAAAAAACCCGGAGAGGGATCCTGCATACAATATTGCCTCATTAGCTGTGGATACCGGTATTCCGGATCTTGCATGTGAACATGATCATTATCTCTATGGAACTGACAAAAAAGCGGAGATAGAATAATTATTTTCAACAGGTTTACACAGATAGTATTCTCTTTTTGCTCGAGTTTCATACTATCCCTACCCTGTTAATATGGTAGATTATCCCAGGCACGGGTAAAAATTATTTGTTAAGAAACCCTATAGATAAATTGTCAAATCCGGAAGCCCGGAAGAGACTGAGGGGATCTGACGTGCTCGGGTTTCACCCCTACCGTGTATGTGGTGATGTGGATATTAGCCATATACACGCTCTATTTTGTCTTGAAAAGTATGAGCAATTTGATTCTTTTTTTTATTGTGATTTTCGGGTGTGTGCAAGGATTTCCTCATGATAAAATCCTGCATTTCATGAATAATCATTGCCATTATAAAGATCTTGACGACACGAGTTACACTGATTATTTTAATTCTGCTCATAATGCTCATATTGTTCAGATGAACATATTCTTATGATCTCATACCAACATGAGGAGACAGAATGAGGAATATTATTACAGGAACAGGTGTTGAACCTGAGCACATAACAGAGAAAACAGAAATCGACCGCTGTATGCCCCATGAGACATAACATCGAAATCATCATATCCTGAAATCGTTCTAAGTTTATATACTGCACCAGATATCATGACACACCCCCAGCTTCTTCATACTATCCTTCATGAACCACGACCGCTATCAGAGAGCCAGCAATCGGCAATAACGACACAATCACCGCATGTCCGGATTATTGCCGGTGCAGGGGCCGGGAAGACCGAAACACTGACGAGAAAGATTGTTTCTCTGCTATTGGTTGAGCATGTGGAGCCTGCCTCTATTGTTGCGTTTACGTTCACCGAGAAAGCCGCAGCGAATATGAAGAGCAGAATATATAAGCGTGTCAAGGAGCTGGGGGAGGATGCGTTATGTGCCCGGCTTGGTGAGATGTATGTCGGGACCATTCACGGATTCTGCTTTCACCTTCTTGAGGATCAGTTCGGGTATGGGTCCTGGGGAATTCTGGATGAGAATCAGGAGATGGCGTACCTGATGCGGGTCGGCTGGGAACTGAACCTGACAGGGAGTTCAAATTATACCATCAACTGCCAGGATTTCAAGCGGAGTGTGGGCGTTGTCTACAACGAGATGCTTTCACGGGATGAAGTGAAGAAGCGTTCTCCGGATTTTTATTATTCGCTTACGAAATATGAAGCGTGTCTTGATGAGCACCACCGGCTGACCTTTGACCGGATGATTGCTCTGACTGTGGAAAATCTCCGGAAGCGTCCTGAAGTCGGGGACTTGATTCAATATCTTATTGTGGATGAGTACCAGGATATTAACCGGGCACAACAGGAGCTTATTGAGATCCTTGGCCGGAAGAGTTCTCTATTCGTTGTTGGGGATCCCAGGCAGACGATTTACCAGTGGCGGGGTTCTGATGAGCACTGTTTTGAGGAGTTTGTAGAGTATTACCAGCAGTCAGAGACGATATCCATTCCGGAGAACCGCCGGAGTGTGCAGACGATTGTGCAGGCGGCGAATTATTTTTCTGAGACGTTTGAGAAGTGCCGGTATTCTCCGATGGTGTATTCCCGGTCCGAACAGGGAAAGGCTCATCTTGTGGAGTTTCCAGACAAACGGAGTGAAGCCGTCTTTATTGCTGATGAGATCTCAAGACTGGTGTCGAGTGGCCGGTGTAGTTACGGTGATATCGGGATTCTTCTCAGGAGTGTGAATACGAGTGGTGAGCCGTTCATCGATGTGTTTAGGGAGAAGCATATTCCCTTCATGGTCGGGGGAAAGGTGGGTCTTTTCCGACGGGCAGAGATTGCGGCTCTTGCGAAGATTGTGGTCTGGGCTTCTCCAAACGGGTTTTTCCAGAAGTCACGATGGGACTGGAAGAATAAACTTGAGGGGGAAGACCTGCTCACGTTCGGGTCACAGGAATGGGTGGATGCAATCCCTGGCCTTTGCACGGTTGATGAGATTCTTCCCCGGCTGACTGAATGGAAACGGCAGCTCCACGGGAAAGGGTTTGATCATGTTGCCGGGATGTACCAGGAACTCCTCTCCATTCTCGGATTTTTACACCTGGATCCGGATAATCCTGAACATGCGGTCATCATGGCTAATCTGGGCCGGTTCGGAGATATCATGAGCGATGTGGAAACGGCCCAGAAACTTGGGGGTCACCGGATCTCCTGGCCAAGCCTATTAAAGACGATAACGTATTTCCTGAACCATTACGCAAACGGGGCCTATGATGAGCGGATGGATGATGATCTGGCCGGTCTGAATGCGGTGAATCTGATGACCATGCATCAGTCAAAAGGGCTGGAGTGGCCGGTTGTGTTCATCCCTGCTCTGGTGAATGGAAGGTTTCCCTCATCAAACACCGGAAAAGAGCAGAGATGGCTTCTTCCCCGTGATATGTTCAATGTGTCCAGGTATGAAGGCGACGTGGAAGGGGAACGAAAGCTGATGTATGTGGCTATGACGAGGGCAAAGGAGCTCTTGGTCCTGTCATATTTTACAACATTAAACGGGAGGAAGAAGGGTGTCAGCGAATTTATTGAGGATCTGGCCGACTGTCCGGATATTGAGGTTCTCGATCCCTCTTCACATCTGCCTGATCTTTCGTTGTCACAACGTGGTGAGGATGATGAGATCCAGACGTTTGCAGCCGGCGAGCTGATTCACTATAGTAAATGTCCGTACCGGTACAGAATAAATACCATATGGGGATTTCAGCCTGGTATCAATCCATATCTTGGGTATGGGAATGCTCTCCATCATTGCATGCGGGAAGCAGCCGAACTGATGAAGGAAGGGTATGATCCGGTTACAGCGGTTGCAACCTCGGTTGAGGAGAACTTTTTCATGCCTTTTGCCGATCCCGGACGTGCAGAGGGTCTGCGGGATGTGTCTATGGAGAAGCTGATTCATTTTGCCGAAGTCAGGGAGGATGATATGCTCCGGATTCGTGAGGTGGAGACAAGGATTGAGTATCCCCTGATGCAGGCAACGGTTGCTGGGAAGGTGGATGTGATACTGCATGATAACGAAGGGATAGAGATTCGGGATTACAAGACGTCTGATACGGTGGTTACCGAGGATGATGCTTCTATGCAAATAAGGCTCTATGCCCGTGGACTTACTGCAATTGGAGAGCAGGTCTGTTCAGGTTCGATTGCCTTTCTTGAGGATGCAACGGTAGTTCCGGTACCGGTGAGTGAAGAGATGCTGACAAAGGCAGAGCACA
>CAZEWE010000198.1:0-4379 GCA_964515765.1 uncultured Methanospirillum sp.
TCTCCGGCAAAGAATATCACTACTCCGGGAATAAGACACATGAGCCACTGGTCTGCTGTCAGTCCCACGGTATGAAATAGTGTCTGGAAAAGTCTTGTTTCTGTTATCAGGATCGTCCCGATTATCACCCAGAGGTATGCATATACAAGCCTGGTATTCGAGAAGGTTGAGATGTGAAATGCCGTATCATAGGGGAAACGAAGGTTTAATGCGACAAAAATATTCATGAGGGAGAGGGATACGAGTCCCATAGTCTGACCAATGTCAGGAGATCCATACACTATCTGTCCAATCTGATACATGATGAGGGTCGCAGCCGCCATACAGGCTCCGATTACAAATAACCTCACATACATACGGTGGGATATAATCGCTTCATCTGACCTTCTGGGCCTCCGGGCCATAATGCCGGGGGATGCAATATCCATCCCGAGGGCGGCCCCTATCGGAGCGACTATGAGCATATGAACCCAGAGCACCTGTCCTGGGGTGAAAAGAGCAGTCCCGGCGATAGCAAATACTGAAGATCCAAGAAAAGCGAGGACAAACATGAAAAGGTTGGCAATCTGAATCCGTAAAAATTTCTGCAGGTTATCGTAAATCTTCCTTCCCTCTTCAATTGCCGTAATAATTGTTGCAAAGTTGTCATCGGTCAGGATCATCCGGGCAGCCCCTTTCGCTACATCAGTCCCGGTGACCCCCATCGCAATGCCGATATCCGCAGCCTTTAAAGCTGGTGCATCATTGACCCCGTCTCCGGTCATTGCCACAATATTTCCTTTTCTTTTCAGGACCTGGACTAGTCTGACCTTATGTTCCGGTGCAACCCTGGCAATAACACCGATTTCATCAATCTGCTCACCAGCCTCCTCATCACTCATCGCAGCAAACTCAGCGCCGGTGATGGCACGTCCTTCAATTCCCAGTTCCCGTCCGATTGCTGCTGCTGTGACGGCATGGTCACCGGTGATCATCCGGACCCTGATCCCTGCATTCTTTGCCTTTGTAATAGCCTCTTTTGCTTCAGCCCGGGGAGGATCTACTTCACCGACAAAGGAACTGATCGTCAAATCCTCCATCAGAGGCATGAGATCGGCTTTGGGATCAAAGGTTGCAGGATCAAAATCTTTTCGTGCAAAAGCGAGGACACGAAGACCCTCCTGAGCGATTCGTTCATTCTCATCCAGAATTTTCGTTTGATGTTCTTCGGTGAGTTTTATCGCTTTTCCATCAGCCAAAAGACCGAAAGAGGATCGGGAGAGAATTACATCCGGAGCGCCTTTGACATATGCCCGTATGATTGTCCGGCCATCCGGCTCTTTCATCTCATGGAATGTTGCCATGAATTTATAGTCTGAATCAAAGGGGATACTTGCAATTCTGGGATTGTTCCTTCGAAACTCCTGAACCTGTATTCCACCTTTTTCGGCAAGAGCATACAGGGCCCCCTCGGTCGGGTCTCCAATTACCTGTCCATCCCTGATATCGGTGTCAATGCACAAGGCACAGGGGAAGAGCACATGGTCCAGATTTTCTCCTGCATCACCCTCGGTTCTCTGAATTTTCCCTTCAAAACTGTATCCCTCACCGGAGACCATGTACCGGTGCTGAACTGTAGAAATGACCCTGACGGTCATCTGGTTCATGGTCAGGGTTCCGGTTTTATCAGAATTGATAGCCGAGGTGGAACCCAGGGTCTCTACAGCCGGTAGACTCTTGATGATTGCATTTTTATTTGCCATGGCAACGGTGCCCATGGCCAGGATACTGATAACAACTGCGGGCAGGGCATCCGGAATTGAACCAATCGCAAGAGATACGCCGATATTAAAGAGTTTGGTAAATGATTCACCCTGCGAAAGGCCAAGCATGACAATACTGAGGAATGCAAGTAAGGCCATTCCGATGATAAAGAGGGTAACCCTGTCAATCTGAACAGTCAGGGGTGTTTTTTCTGCCTTTTGCTCCTGAAGCATCGTTGCGATATGACCAACTTCAGAGTTCATCCCGGTATCGGTGACCAGAATCTCACCATGACCTCTCGTTACATTGGTATTCATAAAGGCCATGTTAATCCGGTCGCCCAGAGGCAGGTCCGCTTTATCAATGACTTCAGAGGTTTTTTCGACCGGTGTACTCTCCCCGGTGAGGGCTGATTCCTCAATCTGAAGGTTTGCTGCAAGAATTATCCGCCCATCGGCAGGAACCCGGTCTCCGGCATCAATGATGATAATATCGCCTGGGACTATCTCCTCCGCTTCTACCTGTATAATTACCCCATCCCGTCTCACCTTTGCAACGGTCTTCATCATTTTGTTTAATGCAGCAACACTGGCAGCAGCTTTCGCTTCCTGGCGATATCCCAAAGAGGCATTGAAAACAGTGAGTAAAAGCAGAAGGAGGAATGTGTGATATTCCTGAATATACAGACTCACAAACGCCGCGATGACCAGGACTATCTGCATATAGGATTTATACTGTTCTAAAAACCTGATAATTGCAGACTTCTCTTTCTCTTCCTGGAGAATATTTTCACCATATTTTTTGAGCCGGTCGGATGCTTCGGATGATTTCAGTCCTGTTTCCTGGGAACTGCCCAAAAGTTCCAGCACCTTACTTGTGCCTAAGTCATACCAGTTATTCCTGAATTCAGGTATTTTCTCCATTTCCTGGGTGTGTTCTGTCATTATCTCCCTCGTGTGTTTTTACAATCTGGTGATATCCAGATATCAGCTCCAGACCGGAAGGAGACTCTGGATAAATAAACCCAATAGAAGACTCAGCTATTTATTCATTTGGAAACGATCACCATTTGAAAAAATTGGTGGTCATTTTGATACATCTCCTGAACGATTGGTGGGATTTGCATGGCATTGTTGAATGGCACTTCCGCTCTGCATTACTGGTTGGCAAATTCTTAACATTGTTCCGGTTCTATGTAGAATCACCCCTGTATTGCAGGATTTGATCTCCTGTACCCCCGGAGTCAATGAAAATATTATAGATGATACGGTTCCTGCCCGGATTTTTCAGGGTATGTGTAAGGACCGGAAAGATACAGGGGCATATCAGGGAGTATAGTAAGAAAGGAGGGAATGAACATGGGAATTGAAATAATGACTGTTCAGGCACCAATTCAGTCAAAAATAAACCCGGCAGTTGAATGCTGCCTTCGTGATGCATGTAACTGCATGATGGCAGGAGACTATACCGAGTCACTCAGACTCTATGATAAAGTCATAGATGCTGAACCACATAACTCAAATGCATTGCTCAATAAAGGGAATGTTCTTGATATCCTTGGGAATTATTCCGATGCCCTGAAATGTTATAATTCAGCAATTGAGTGTGATCCATATAATGCAGAGGCATGGTATAATCGTGGAGTTACCCTGAAAAAGACCGGGGCGGTTGAAGAAGGGCTGAGTGATATACGGAAAGGAATCTCACTTGCAATGGGTGAGATATAATATCTCATTTTTGTGAATAGTTTATCTGCGTTGATGCAGGAAAGATACCCTTATTATATTCTTCTTCCCGGCCGGAGATGATGGTGACCTTTTCTTCGAAGAACGGGACGAATCGGGATAATTTTACACTTTGTCTCCCCAAGTTGCGTAAACATGGTTGGATCCCGATGTGAATCCGGAGAACTACCTGAGGCAGAGCGATTCAGGTATATCTGAAGTGACTCAAGGGTTCGTCGTGCCTCCGCTTTTATATCCTGATCTCTCTCTATCCTGACCCGTTCCTCAAGTTCAGGGATTGCCTCCTTCCATTTCAGTTTTTTTATTGTTTTTAATGAAAAAATCCGGTATTTTCGAAGAGGGTGATGGAGGTATCGCATCATCAGTTCAGCATACTGCTTTTCTGTGCAGAACTTCTCGGCGATTCCACATGACGGACAGCTTCTCTGGTAAACCGGGCTTATATAACCGCAGGCCAGGCAGTAATAGGGATTAACCTCTTCTTTCTCCATGCATATGCCTTATTACCAGAGTGTTTTTCTGGGTGAGATGTCAGCAAATAATTAACATTATTCCCGAATCATGGTCAGCATCATTTTAAACCTGGTCACTGCCCGGACTGCATGAGGAGCATTCGCCGGAAAAATTATGGTCTCACCTTCTTTCAGCCGGTATTGATCATCATTCAGGGTTACTTCACATTCACCGTCAAGTGCGGTAACAACAGCGTCATATGGGGCGGTATGTTCAGATATCTCTTCACCTGCATCAAAGGAGAAGAGAGTTATTGATCCTGCCTTTGAGACGACAACCATGCGGCTGGCAATTGTCCCATCCTGGTATGCAATGATATCTTTTAGTTTTATTACTTTTCCAAGCAGTTCTTCACGGTTTTTTTCTGCCATGGTATGA
>CAZEWE010000199.1:0-4379 GCA_964515765.1 uncultured Methanospirillum sp.
GATGGTGACCTGACCGATATCGAGTTTGAAGACCTTGAACCTGACGAGGTCTGACCTTTTTCTCAATACACCAGAAACATGTTTTTCCTGTACGTGCTACCTGTGTGATCCGATGAATCACCCCATATCAACCCATCCGGTTTTTTCCCTTTTCCTGATATCTGTTCTGCTGGTACTATTCCTCTCCACTTCTGCGAGTGCGATATCCGCTGGCCCGTCTCTGAAAATTACCGATCTTTCCGGTGAGGTATCTGCCCATCCCGGTTATCCCTATGAAGGGACGGTTACCTTTGAAAACACCGGTGACCAGACGAGCGGGATTACCACGATATATATCTTCTTTCGATCCCCGGATGATCCAGATCTGAATGCGACCATCAGTGCCATTCCGGTTGATCCAATACGCCCCGGACAGAATATGAGTCTTCCCTATATCGGAACGGTTTCTCCAGATCTTCCCCCTGGAGAGTATCATGTCTATGGGTACATAAAAGGGACCGGGTACCGGGATCCGGAAAAGGCAGGAACAATAGGACGAATTCCATCCCTGATCCCTCTGACGAAAAAACCTCTCCCGAACCAGTCAGTTCTCAATGATGAGGTAATCTCCACCATCCGGGAGAGTACGAATGAGAACCGGATTCACGAAGGGCTACAACCTCTTACCTGGGATGAGGATCTTGCGAGCATTGCAGAAGCATATGCCCGGGAGTCAGCCCGTGTCGGCCGTCTTTCTCATACCGATACAAACGGGGACGGGCCATCTGAACGGGCCTCTGCCTTTGGGTATCCGGTAACGAAGGATATCGAAGGAGGAGTGCGGATAGGGGTTGCAGAGAATCTTGCCTACATCGGGACCGGTATGGTTACCGGCGTCGGGTATGTGGATCCCACGAATGGCACAACAATCGGGATGTCCCTTATGGACGGATGGATGAAGAGTCCCGGCCATCGGAAAAATATCCTAGATCCGCTTGCTGATCGGTTTGGTGCAGGTGTATACTGGAACGATGAGTATTATTACGCGGTTTCAGAGTTCTGGTAACGAATGCACCAACACACATAAGCGGATGAAATCAGAACGTATATAGACTACCCGTACGATGCCATAATACCGGATACCATGGAAGATACACCGATGCCAGATAAAACCCATGAATGGGAACTCCTGCTGCAACCCGGAGTCTGCTGGTTTGTCTGGGCGTATGAGGACAGAATGGAGTTCTGTCTTCCCTCCGGAGAGGTATCTTCCTCATCATTCTCCGACTGCATGGATATTGAAGGGATTTTTCCTCCCGACATTGCATTTCTTTTACATGAGATCATCCGTGATGCCCAGGAGATGGCCCCGGGAGATGCAAAAAAGATAATGCTTGCAATTCCAGGGACAGACTCAGCATGGCCCGGGTCTCTCTCCCGTCTCTCCTCAGGCCGGTTCTCTCTGTTCTGGACAAAGAACGGGAAATGCGATCCTGAACCAGACTCATGTGATCTTCTTGATCATATCAGGAGTGAAAAGGCGGTCAGGAAAGCAAACGAGAAACTAAATTATTTCAACGCTATCGTCCGTCATGATATCATGAATCTCATGATGGGAATAAACGGGTATATTGATATCATCGATGAGATCGTGGATGATGATGAGGTCCATCTACTCATCAGAAAGAGCCGGGACCTTGGTGAACGGGTTCGCCGAATCACTGAACTGACCCGGACATACCAGGACCTCGGGATTCGTCCCCCCTCCTTTATCGAAGCAGGCCAGGCGGTGCAAAGGATAATCGACCGTCATGAGTTCTCCGGTAAAATCAATGCTGATGTTCAGCTGAACGGGCTCTTTATTTATGTTGATCGGATGTTTGACGTAGTCATTTATGAGATCGTGAGAAACAGTCTTCAGTACGGGGGCGAAGGCGTCACCATCAAAGTTACTTTCGATAAAGCCCCTGAAGGTCTGGTGCTGGTAATCGAGGATTCAGGCCCCGGTGTTCATCCTGATTTCAAGGAGAGGATATTCTCACGGACATATGCAGACCGGAGAGGGTATGGTCTGTATCTTGCTTCAGAAATTCTTGATTTAACCGGGGTTGGTATCAGGGAGACTGGGACATTTGGCCAGGGTGCCAGGTTTGAGCTGGTGTTCCCTCCTGATACCTACCGGTTCGGGCCCTGAGGACCTGCCTGTATCAGGTGTAGGCCGTTAATGGAGAGCAGGTCTGAAAACTGGTCAATGATGTGATCCGGAGCACATTCCGGATTATATTGTGCAAAGTAATCGCCGTATCGTGCATATACGGTGACAAACCCAAGTTCCTGTCCGGGGATTACTTCTCTTCTTACCGAGTCACCAACCAGCCAGATGGTCCCTGCTGCAGAGAGTTCACGAAGTGCCATCTGGAACGGGGCATGATCTGGTTTTCTTTTTCCTGACCGGTCAGGGGTGATGAGCACCGGGAAATAGCAGTCGATATCACATTTTTTCATCCGTCTTTTGGCCTGCTCTGATCCTGCATCGGTGACAATAGCCATCTTGATACCAAGGGATGCAAGGTGCCTGAGCGTGTCAAGGACTCCGGGATATGGGTGAATGTGGGCTATCTTCACGTCTTCAAAGAGCCGGGCGGCATGGTCAGCGGATGCCGGGGTGTATACTCCCTTTTCTTTCAGGTAGTCAAAGATGTGGTTTGGATCTTCAAATGAGTGCACCGGCCGTAAGAAATATTGAAAGAGTTCTGTTTCATTCCCTGTTCCGATATAGTCCGTGACCGCACGACATGCTGCATATTTGGCATCGATGAAGGTACACAGGGTATTATCGAGATCAAAGAGGATTGCATCTGGGATACAGCCGGATGAGTTGTTCATGGGCGTGTACATATTGTCATGGGTACCAAAGTATGTTTGTCCATGGATGGGGGTGTGCTGGTGAGTCATTTACAGGGCCGGTATCGGTAAAACCATATTCAAGTATCGCTCATATTTTCATTCGCGTATCAACGGAGGTGTGCAGGACATGGATTGTCCTGGATAACATGAGGAAGGATCTGACAATATCTCTTGATGAGGAATATATTCGTGCACTGCTGGAGATTGCAGAAAACCAGAAATCGACCCTTTCAGCACTTATCCGCGATATTATCTCGTCATATATACAGGCAGTTACCAGGGGTGCTTCCCCGGATTTTCAGGATTCTACCATTGCTGCAGCTGGAGCGGCTGGACTCCTTCCTGCATCCACGGACCTTTCCGGGACGGTTGCACGGCATGCGGCACTGATTGCCGAGCTTGAACGCCGGGTCGGTCTGCTTGAAGGAAGAGCTCTGAGCTCTCCCCTCCAGCCACAAAAATCCCTGTTTGCCCCTGATCTGATGGCTCTTACCAGTCCGGTGCCCGGGATGTCACCACTCGCCGGGGTTATTGATTCTGATATGCCTCCGGTTGGCAGTCTTGCAGAGGAAGCTCTCGTAAAGGTGCAGATGCAGCCGGTTGCCCCGGTGATGGATGCTATGGAGATGGGTTCGATGAAGATCCGGACCGACAAGGAGTACAGCCAGACCGAGGCAGCAGTCGCTCTTGGAATCTCTGTTACCACGATGCGGAAGTACATCAAGGAAAAGAAGCTTCCTGCACGGAAGGTTGGCAGATCCTGGCTTATTCATGGGCGGGATATTCTCGCCTACAAGGCCTCAGCACAGGGATAAACCAGAGACTATTTGTGCTGCGCCACTAACATACTCTATACCGGGCATTCTCCGGTGCGACTGGTGGGGTTTTTGCACCGGTGTATGCCCTGGGATGCTGCATGCAGGGGGAGCATGCGAATACTTCATCATATTCTGTTTCCTGTACTGTTTTTGATCCTGGTACTGCCGGTTATCATAGTGCCGCCACAGTTGTCAGGAGATCCTGATGAGATCATTCCAACAAGAAATCTGATGCTTCTTGATGAGTATCCAAGTGATATTCCGGTTGTCAGGGAAGAGGCCGGTCCGGCTCTGACGTTTTCAGCCGAGGAAGCGGAGAGTCCTGCTCCGTCTATGAATGTGACCGCTCCTGTTCCGGTCGGGATTATTGCGCCGAACGGGAAGATGGCTCCACTCGCGGCTCCGGAGCCTGAGAAGCCGATGGGAAAAGGCTGGGTTCAGGTTAGTCTGTCCACCTCGGTTGACAGTCCGACTAATATGATTGAGGATCGGCAGCGGTACATGGCATCCGGGCTATTTAATGTGCATGTGTACCACAATTTTGCCGGATAGAAATAGAAAATCCTTATATGTTCTGAAGTATACCTTGTAAGGCGCAAGGGCCTATGGTCTAGTTGGTTATGACACCGCCTTTACACGGCGGAGGTCGCCGGTTCGAATCCGGCTGGGCCCATA
>CAZEWE010000200.1:0-4372 GCA_964515765.1 uncultured Methanospirillum sp.
ATCGTTGAAGATGAAATGCTCATTTCCATGGAGATTAAGCAGAAACTCCGTGCTATGGGATATGATGTTGTAGGTCAGGCAATAACCGGGGAGTCTGCAATCCAGAAAGCAGGAGAGACAAAACCAGATCTGATTCTGATGGATATCAGGCTCAAAGGGGATATGGACGGGATTACCGCTGCAAAGCGTATCATTGAACTGTATGATTTTCCGATCATTTTCCTGACCGCTCACTCGGACAAGGCAACACTCGAGCGTGCAATTGCTGTATCCCCGTCAGGATACCTCCTCAAACCCTTCAAAGAACGGGAACTGATGACAAATATCGAGATGAGCCTTCATAAACACCGGATAAAGCAGAAAGTCCGGGAAGAGGTTCATCCGGAGGCGTTATCTGAACTGGGTAAAAAAATCGAAGCAATCCCCCTCCCGGTGGTTCTGCTCTCTGAATCCGGAACCATCAGGGAGATTAATCAGGTTGCTGCAGATCTTGGCGGTTTTCAAAGGCAGGAACTCCAGGGACGGCCGGTGTATGCAATCTTCGGGATGCAACAGGCTGGTGGTGCAGGGCAGAATGTGACGGAAATGGAGATGATCCTTCCAGACCAGGTATCACTGAAGCGAAAAGACGGGTCCATGATCCCGGTGACCCTGACCGGTGGATTTGTCTTTCATGAAAGCAATCAGCCACCTTCATATCTGATCCTTATTGAGAATGCAGAGAGTGCTGCGACTGCATCATCCCATATCGGGCCAGAAATGATCAGGCATCTGATGGCAGTGACCACGGCTCTCCGGCTTCCGGCATTTGTTATCGATAAAAGTCTGATGCTCGCCGGGTATAATCCACTATTTGCTGAACTTGCACGAAAGGCAGGAATCAGTCAGTACATGCTGAACAGACCGCTGTATGAGACACCGAAATTCTCATTCTTTGGAGATATGCAGGATCTTCAGGAGTTATTCAGGTCAGGAGATGTGGAGCGGCGGATACGGAAATACACCTTTGGTGAAACGGTAAAGTTCATCGAATTCACCAGGATACCCCTCAGGAAGGAAGGAGTCACGACGCATATTGCATCGATCATGGCAGATGTGACCTCAGAGCGTCATGCCGTCTTTGAAGCGGAACGAATCAAAAAAGAGTATACGGAACTTTATTCAACACTTGAGAAGATCAGGGAACTGTCAGCCGATATGAGAACCCCCATCCAGGATCTGCTGCTGAAAATATCTGAAGGAAAGCCTCTGGAGAGTGGGTATGCACGTGATATGACAGACCAGGTGTCGGATCTTATGTCACGGTTTGACACTGCGTGGATTCGGTATGCAGAACTGAAAGATCAGATGTCAAAAGGGCAGTAAAAAAATCAGGGACAGTTTTCCATGGTCTGGTGGATCTTCTGATATTCGGTGGCGATCATCTCTTTCAGACCATCAAGACTGTGAAGAATTTCCAGGGTATCATCTGCTTCATTTTTCAGCAATTGTTCCTGTTTTGACAGGTTATCACGGAGAAACAGGAGAATATTATTCTTTTTTATCGCATCTCTGCATGCCGCTGCCTTTTCAGGAGACAGGCCGGATGATATGGCTTTTGAATACCGCTCCTCACTCTCATCAATAACTTCTTTGATATCGTCGATTGCCTTGAGAAGCATAGTCCGCTCGAGTGGTTTCATGACAAAACCCTCGATCATCATACCGTATTTTACTGCTTCCTGTGCAGTCAGAACTTTCCCGGTCAGGATGATCACAGGGATTTCAGCGACATCAGGATTACTTCGAATCTGCTCAAGGACGTCCCATCCGGACATGGGCTCCATCATAATATCAAGTAAAATAAGATCTGGTCGTGCCATCCGGATTGCTTCGAGTGCATGCTTTGCATCGGTCTCTATCCGGGTTTCATGCCCCCCACGGGTCAGAAGCTTCTGATAGAGTATGCAAAGTTTTTCATTGTCATCTATGAGCAATATCTGCATATATCCTATATGATATATGGAATAGTCAAGGACGATAAAACTATGTATCGTTCATGAGGCATGACCATGAGATTCAGATATTATCATAATTGCCATGTATTCAGAATCAGGGGGGATTGAAGGGATAATAGCCCTTCAGTTTTGTCATACAGAGGTAAGATACATTCTTATACAACCCACCCTAATATCAGAGATGAAAAATCCCGTATACCTGGAGTAAAAACGATTATTTTTACATGAATAAGAAAATACCTTCTCAAATCTATCAGGATTATCTTACCGCCCTTATTGCCGGAGATCGCACTACATGTACCATCATAGTTCAGGATCTCATGTCTTCCGGGATAGATGTCAGGGATTTATTTATCAATCTTTTTCAGCGTTCACTCTATGATTTGGGAGAACTCTGGGAACATCACCGGATTTCTGTGGCTGTTGAACACCTGGCTTCTGCAATAACGGAGCGGCTGCTCAGCATGGTGGAGGTTGACACATTTTCCGCCCCACACATAGACCAGTCGGTCATTATTGCCTGTATCGCTGATGAGTTCCATCAAATCGGGGCACGTATGGTATCAGACGTGTTTGAACTGCATGGGTGGAACACCCACTTTCTTGGAGCAAACACCCCGGTCCGGGATCTTATCTCCATGATTCACAAGAAAAAACCAGATCTCATCGTGGTATCGGTGAGTGTTTATTTTAATATTCCAAACCTCTTATCAGCCCTGACCGAACTCCGGACCTCATTTCCCACAATTCCGATACTTGCCGGGGGACAGGCATTCAGGTGGGGAGGGGTTCAGCTTCTGTCCAGATTTGAGAATATCAGATACATTTCCGATATTATTGAACTGGAAGAGGTTATTGAGGCATATGACAATAAAGACCGGACAACTGAGAGATGATCCATGGTTTGTCGGAAAATCCCTCGACTATATCCAGTATAAATCACAGGTTTTTCTTCTCATTCTCGACCCTTCAGGTGAAATCAGGTACGCAAATACCTATGCCAAAACCCTTCTGAACCAGGATCTTACCGGAGTTCATGTACGTGAGATTCTGCTCTCCGGGTCCTGGTATGATTCATTACTCTCCGATTGGGCTACCGGTGAAATCAGCCCTATTATGAATATCAGGACTCCTGATGATCTTCCCCGGACATTGTACATCGCTCTATACCAAAGGGAAGACGGATATCTCATATTCGGACATAGTGACAGTGAAGAACTGCACCGGTTGTCTAAAGAAGTTTTGGGACTGAACAGGGAACTTGGAATCCTGACCAGAGAGTTGCAGGTCAGAAACAGGGAACTGGCCGAATTGAACACGGTGAAAAACCAGTTTCTGGGTATGGCGGCTCATGATCTTCGCAGTCCTTTAAGTCTCATCCTCAACTATACTGAGTTTCTGATTGAAGATCTTCAGGACAACCTGTCAGCCGAGCACCGGGAATTTCTGGAGACGGTTCTCTCATCTGCCCTTGATATGAAACAGGTTATCGCAGATTTTCTCGATGTCAGTATCATTGAATCAGGGCATCTTATCATAAGCCCAGGCCAGGTGTCTTTTGATACTCTTATGCAGGACCTCCACAGAAAAACCGGGATTTCTGCAGAGCGGAGGGAGATACGGATCACCTGGAAGGTGAAAGGGAGTATGCCCTCTCTATTTGTTGATGCGGGGAAGATAGGGCAGGTCCTCGTAAACCTTGTTCATAATGCCATCGAGTATTCTCCTGACCAGGGGGAGATCGAAATCCTGGGAGAACACACCGATCAGGGTATCGTTATACTGGTGAGGGATCATGGATCCGGTATATCCAAAGAGAAACAGGAGAAGTTGTTCTCCGAATTTTCCGGGACATCAAGAAAGAAAAAAGATGGAGAGCGCAGCATCGGGCTCGGACTGGTGATATCGAGGAAGATTGTTGAGGCTCATGGGGGGAGTATGTTTGTTGAAAGTATCCCTGATGCCGGATCCACATTTGGATTTATTCTTCCCGATTCAGCTATCTGGCATGAAAATAAAGAGAACCCAACAGAGCAGCCAGGTTCAGGGAAGGTATAAATCCTTCAACGCAGATGATGAAGAGGCAGAAAGGGTGGAGGAATTATTTATGAACGAAGAAAAACTCATTATTTCAGCACAGGAGTTAAAGCAGCCATCCGAAGAGGCAACCAGGATCTATTATGATAAAATTGATACCATTGCTGAAGAACTCAACCGGATAATGCTTGGAAGACCGGATGTTGACAGGCTTATCGGGATGAATAATATGGAGATGATGGAGAACAATTCAAGAAACTATCTTCGGTTCATGGGGGCAATCTTTCATAGTTATGACCCGATTGTTCTTGTGCAGACATCACTCTGGGCTTTTCGGG
>CAZEWE010000201.1:0-4252 GCA_964515765.1 uncultured Methanospirillum sp.
ATATCTCCTGACCTGATGGTATGACCACTGGGCAGAACCATCTCTCCAAGAGCGATATCCTCACCGACCGGACGGATATGCTGCCAGGGATATGCAGACATGCGGATAAGAAAGCCATCATCAGCCTCTTCCGTATCCTCGATCATGATGACGGCATCATATTCAGATGGAATGAGATTGCCCGTATTCACCCTGATATAATCAGTGATGAGGACCGGGCTCTGATCGGTGGCTCCATGCGTATCTTCTGCCTTTACCGCTAATCCATCCATCGCAGAGAGATGACCGGCAGGAAAGGAGAGGGGTGCATGAACGGCATGGGCGGTTACCCGACCGATGGAATCCTGAACCGGCACCTCTTCAATCCCTGCCTCATAGGGGAACCGGGTATGAAGCAGCCGGAGTCCTTCGGATAAGGATTTCAGTTGAAGATATCGTTCTGTCATGAATTTCTCCAGATCTCTGCAAATACACGAGTTTCTTTCTCATACCCTTCAGTATCTGCCGGAATACAAAGCAGCCCGTCACTCATAGCGAGCGTATTGGTAAGTCCTGATTTTCCAAAAACAGGTGTTATGTTGTCATCACTCTGCATAATCCTGATATAATCCTCCCTGCCTTTCGCTGAAGGAACAGGCGAGGTGAGCACTCCGGATATCCGGACCGGCTGTGATACCTCACCGGTCATCGTATGAATGAGGTCTCTGACCAGGGCATGCAATACAATATAAGCTGAAGCAGGATGACCAGGAAGACCGATAACCGGTTTGTCCTGAATCTTTCCGATAATAGTGGGTTTCCCTGGAGAAAGAGCGATACCATGTACAAGCAGCTCTCCCTTTTCTGCGATGATATCTGCACACATATCCCGTTCACCTTTCGAGCTCCCTCCAGAAATGAGCACGATATCGGCTTGAGTAACTGCCTTGAAAAGTGCATCCTCAAGGGCAGGCCGATCATCACGCACAATCCCGATGGAAATCGGAATACCCCCTGACTCCTCGACAAATCCGGCGCAGAGATAGGTATTCACATCACGGATCTGCCCGGCCTTTGGAACATCAGATACGGAAACAATCTCATTTCCGGTGGAGATTATTGCAACCAGAGGTTTTTCAGAGACCGGAACCTCACTCTTCCCACATGCAGCGAGGACGCCCATACCTCGTGAAGAGATCCTAGTGCCTGCGTGAAGGGCGGGTTTCTGCGAAGAAAAGTCCTCGCCTCTAAACACAATATTTTCTCCGACTGCAACCGGTTTTGAGATGAATACATCATTCCCCATCTCCTCGCTGTACTCAACCATGACCACGGCATCAGCACCGGGCGGGAGAAAAGCCCCGGTCGGGATATACATACAGGTTCCAGGCGATACCGATCCGGATGGTTCATCACCCATCTCAACCCTGCCGGACAGGGAAAGCATGACAGGGATGCTCTCTCCTGCACCGATGGTGTCTGCGGCACAGACTGCATAGCCATCAACAGTGGAACGGTCAAACCCGGGAATATCTATATCTGATGTGATATCGGCACTCAGGACATATCCAAGAGAATCAGCAAGGGGGATGGTCTTACCCGCGGTTTTTCTGGCAAGACCCAGGAGAATAGTCCGTGCAGTATCAACAGGAATGACCGATAAGAACCGGCTCATTTAAAGCAGCCAAGCTGACATGCACGGATTTTAATATTGTTGGTGTTGCAGTATTTTGCAAGATCCATCTTTGAGATACCATACTTTTCAGAGATCTCAAAGGCTTTTGGACACTGAAGTTCAGTCGTGATACCCTCGGTTTCAAAAATCGATTTTATCTTTTCAGATTCCATATATATAAATTGTAAATTTAAGAATAAAGGTTATAGCTGTTAATTACCTTCAATGACAACAAAACACCATATCCAAACAACACTTCTTATCAGCTCACGCAAAGACCCGGCTGGTTCACTCATCCACGAAGAACTCCTCTCGTTGCTTGAAAATGACAAAAGGGCCCTTCCCTATATCAGGCACTGGCATGCAGAAGAACGACTCATCTATCTTGACGGCCCTTCCTTACCCCATGATGCAGACCGTATACTCTTCCTTTCCCGGCATGCCAGCGAGCGGCCAAGGCCGGTTCTGACGGTTCATGTTACTGGTAATTATGGTTCTGCTGACTATGGAGGAGAACCGGGAACGCTGACACCAGCAGCACCGGATCTAATGCATGCCCTTATGAGCCGGCTGGTCATCCATGCTCCTGAGGGGTATGAGGTCATGTATGAGGCAACGCACCATGGACCAACTGAAATTCCTCTGCCCTCCTGTTTCATCGAACTTGGCAGTACTGAAAGAGAATGGAATGACCGGAATGCTGCGAGGGCAGTTGCACAAACCGTGCTGGATGCTCTCATCATGGATACATCGCAGGTCATACCCATGGCAGGGTTTGGAGGGACGCATTATGCCCAGCGTCAGACAGAGATAACGAAACTTACGAGAGGCGGGTTTGGTCATATCATGCCCACCCGGGATATCCCGCACCTGACCGATGCACTATTTCAGGATATCATCTCCTCCTCTGGTGCGGCCGCCATATATATTGATGGGAAATCAATGTCAGGGAAAGAGGAGCGGATGATAACCGGCCTTGCAGAGAAGTATACGATCCCGGTCCTGGGTCAGGGAGATCTGATGCGGCTTTCTGATCTCTCCTTTTCTGAATATATGTCTATAAGGAAACTGGCTGACTCTCTCCTTCCCGGATCATCAATCATTCTCCATACCATACCGGAGATGGCAAGCCCGGTATCTCTGACCATTCCGGGTGAGCTGGTCGATGAAGTTATGAAAGTAGCCGCAGAAGAGTTCATTTCTGCGCTTGAACCACTACCGGTTGTTCATATGACCGGGAGAGGAAAGGCTTGTCATCCGGTTTTTATCACCGATGCAGCATTCAGCGCCAGAATATCGGATGAATTAATACATCTCTGTGTAACATTGTTACAGGACAGATACACCTGTTCTTTTGAGGGGGATTCTTTAATCATCAAAAAATTACGGTTTGATCCGAAGAAGGCCAAAGAACTGGGAATTCCTTCAGGCCCGCTGTATAGTGAGCTGATGGCAGGAAAGCCGGTTGAAGTTGGTGATCTGGTGATTTATCCGGATATGGTGATGACAGAGACTGAAAAGCGGATTCCAATTCCGCAGAGGCAGGCCAGATGAAATCAATCGTTGAAGAAGCGCTCAACAGGGCGAAAGCAGAGCAACAGATTCCACAGAATAATAGTGACCTTGATGCTGTTCTCCGGACGATGACAACCCGGATCTCCGTAGTCGGATGTGGAGGAGCCGGGTCAAACACTATCACCCGGATGAAGGATGAGGGGATTGCAGGAACCACCCTGTATGCCATCAATACCGATGCCATGCATCTTGCAACCGTCAAGGCAGATCAACGGATTCTAATCGGACGACAACGGACACGGGGTCTTGGGGCAGGATCCTATCCGCAGGTCGGGGAAGAAGCAGCACTTGAGAGTGAGCATGACATCCGACGGGCTGTTGAAGACTCTGACATGGTCTTTATCACCGCTGGTCTTGGCGGGGGGACCGGAACCGGATGTGCTCCGGTGGTTGCACGGGCGGCCCATGAAGAAGGTGCCCTGACAATTGCAATAGTAACTCTCCCCTTCTCATCTGAAGGCGCCATCAGGATGGAGAATGCTGAAGCTGGCCTTGAACGCCTTCGTGATGTGGCAGACACGGTCATTGTCGTTCCCAACGACCGGCTCATTGAGGTTGTTCCAAAATTACCCCTCTATGCCGCATTTAAAGTCGCGGATGAAGTCCTGATGCGGGCAGTAAAGGGGATCACCGAACTTATCACCGTCCCAGGTCTTGTGAACCTTGACTTTGCCGATGTGCGGGCCATCATGGAGAAAGGAGGGGTGGCCATGATCGGTATGGGTGAGAGTGATGCCCAGGACAAGTCTGCGGATTCGGTGCGCAAAGCTATCAGATCACCTCTGCTTGATATAGACATTTCCTGCGCTACCTCCGCACTTGTCAATGTGACTGGTGGTCCTGACATGACCATGGCTGAAGCTGAGGGTGTTGTAGAAGAGGTCTATGCCCTGATTGACCCTGATGCACGGATTATATGGGGAGCACAGATAGATCCGACGATGCAGAACACCATACGGACCCTACTCATCCTGACCGGCGTTCGGTCGCCACAAATATATGGTAGGAATGAAAAAAATAACC
>CAZEWE010000202.1:0-4248 GCA_964515765.1 uncultured Methanospirillum sp.
TTCTTCGGAAACTGCCTACTGTTGAGGATGTTTTCACCATCGTGGTTGCCGGATTCCCAAATGTCGGTAAATCGTCATTTATCCGGAGAGTCTCCTCAGCTGAGCCTGAAGTAGCCTCCTATCCGTTTACCACGAAAGGAATCATCGTCGGTCATTATTATCACCGGCATGAGAAGATTCAGCTCATTGACACGCCCGGTGTCCTGGACCGGCCTGGTATTGAGCGGAATGCCATCGAACGGCAGGCATTATCGGCTATCGTGAATATCGCGGATGCCCTCCTCTTTATCCTTGACCCGAGTGCCCATTGCGGGTATCCTCTGGAGGAGCAGCTCAGGCTCCTTGAGGAGGTAAAAAGCCTTGTTCAGGTTCCGATAGTGGTTGTCTCAAACAAGGCAGACATCACCAGCATTCCTGAATACCCGGCCATGTCAACCGGAAGTGGTGAAGGAGTCCAGGAGATACTTGATGCCCTGCTTGTCCACAAGGCCGGATGGGAACCGAAAAAAGCAAAAGAACCTGAAGAAGATCAGGTTTGAATCTATTTTTTTCCTTACTCATGTCTGAGTGCGTCAATCGGCCGCAGATCAGATGCCTTCCAAGCCGGATATAATCCTGAAAGGATACTGGTTGCAACACCAAAAATCATCCCATAGGGTATCTGGATTAGACTGGAGAATGCAAAGAGGTATGATGTCTCCTGGAGCATGACGGCTATTGCTGCATATCCACCCAGAAAACTCAGCACACCACCGATTATAGAGCCTGATACCCCGAGAATGAGGGATTCGTAGATGAACATGCTCCTGACTTCTGCCCGTTTTGTCCCGATAGACCGGAGGATTCCGATCTCCCGGTACCGCTCCATGACAGACATCATCATGACATTAAAGATGGACACTCCTGCAACGATGAGGGAGATCCCTCCGATTGCCATCGTAAAGGTGGAAATCCTGCCAAAGGTTTCCAGGATGGTCTCAAGAATTGCCTTCGTGTCATAGACATTCACCTCGGTCTCCCGCCGGTTTAGTTGGGCATCTATTGAATCCTTGACCTGATCGATATCTTTCAGGTTCCTGACCTTTACGATGACCTGGTCATATCCGGTGACATCATAAAAGTCCTTGTACCACTGGTCAGATGTGATAATTGCGTAATCAGGGCTGATATCAAATCCCATCCCCCGCTCAGCCAGTATGCCGACAACCCTGACTCCTGCCTCCTCGTCACCGACCAGAATCCTGGATCCCACGGCTAAATTGTTTTCACTGGCGATCTTTGCCCCGACCATCACTCCTGATGCTCCCCGGAGGAATTGGCCGGTCTCAAGATTCAGAAGGGTCGGAATGTCCTGTGGGTCAACCCCATAGATGGAGGCGGCAAGGATCTCGCGACCAATCCTGATGCGGTCTCCTCCTGCATAGACTGGTACTACTTCGTTGTTTCCCGAAGCACGGCGGATCTGTTCCAGCTGCCGGTCGGTGATCCGTTTATCTGTCCCGGTACTGGTCATCCCCTGAAATGAGACATGAGGTGTCACCACAACCGAGTCACCGACATCGGTCAGTGAGTCTGATACAGACAATACCAGGCTGTTTCCAAGGATACCCATGGAGGAGATGGCAACAACCCCGATGATGATCCCGATGGCTGCGAGAAGTGACCTGAGCCAGTGAATCTGCAGGTTTCGGACTGCAAGACCGAAAAAGAGACGATGACTGCTCATGCCTCCTCCTTGATCTTCCCGTCTTCAATCATGATAACCCGGTCTGCATACTCTGCCGTCCGGGGATCATGCGTGACCATGACGATCGTCTTTCCCTGTTCCCTGCACAGCCTTGTGAGAAGGTGCATAATCGCGGTCCCGGTCTTCGTATCCAGGTTCCCGGTCGGTTCATCACAGAGCATGATCTCCGGATCATTGACAAGAGCCCGTGCTATGGCAACCCGTTGCTGCTGTCCGCCGGAGAGTTGTCCTGGCCGGTGATGCCAGAGATCAGACGTAAGTCCAACCGCAGCCAGGACTTCCTTGCACCGTTCTGTGCATCCGGTCTCACCTGTCTTGAGAATGAGCGGGTACTGGACATTTTCAAGGGCATTGAGGAGAAGGATCAGGTTGAACTGCTGGAAGATGAATCCCAGCACATCACGGCGAAGCTCGGTCAGCTGATCGTCCGTCATGGTCCGGATGTTCTTTCCGTCTATGATAACATCACCAGAGCTTGGAATGTCAAGACACCCGATCATATTGAGCAGGGTTGATTTTCCTGACCCTGAAGGGCCCATGATGGCTATAAACTCCCCGCGTTGAATTTCAAGAGAGAGATGGTCAAGGGCCACCACATCTCCTGCAGCAAGGGGGTAAATCTTGGTGACATCAGTAAAGACGATCACCGGCTGTGAACCCATCTTATCCCCGTGGTCTTCTGCTGTACCAGACGGCACCAATCACTCCCAGCGCAATTACCACGAGAACCCCGATGATGACCGGTGAAAACCCTTCTTCATCCTGTTTCGGCTTGGGACCGGTTCCTTCCCCGAGTTCGACCAGGGTATCTGAAGCGAACTCATTCCCGTCATTATCCTTAAATGATGTCCGGAGCGGAACTTCTGTGACATTTTCATCTGCCCGGAAGGTCACTTCAAAACTTGCAAAGTCATCTGGTTTGAGTGCACCAACGGCATATACCTTGAATGGAAATACCGGAACTGCAGGATCTGTGGAGGTTATCACGACTGCATTAGCCGTTTCAAGTCCGGAGTTTGTGACATCACCGGTCACCCGGAAATGATCCTTCTCCGTATCAACCTGCACATTTGAAAGGACGGTATCTGCCTGCTTCCTGCTCTTCTTTCCAGTCTCTACTGGCAGGGTGTATGAAACCTCATGCTGGTTGATACCATTCTGATACTGGACAACAAATTCAATCGGTGAATCTCCGTAGGGTGTCACTGAAAAGGGGACATCAACCGAACTGTCCGGTGCAAGAACACCGGAGAAGAATGATGTCGGTGTTATCTCATGCTCACCCGCTTGTGGTATCACGGTAACACCAGTGACCTGATTATCACGGGGGTTACCGATATGAATGGTCAGATCCTCCTTCTTTCCTGATACAAAGGTCTCCGGCTTATTCAGAACCGACACTTCGAGGAGATTTTCCTGGACCAGTACCCTGAACGGATACCGGAGGAAGTTTGCATCCCTGAAATCCACCGAGAAGATGGGGTAAAATATGCCCGTTGCACCCCCGGCCTGGAGCGTGTAGGTAAAGCTCATCGTGTTCCCGGCACCAATGGCCCCCACCTTTCCATAACTGTCAGACAGTACTTTGAACTCTTTGGAGAGCATCTGTGCACTGGATATTGCAACACTCTTCGTTCCGGTGTTTGCAAGGGTTATGGTCACCGTTGCGGTGTCATAGGGCATGAGGACCGCCGGATCAATGGAGAGGTTGATCACCTGTATCTGTGCTGCAGCTGCTTCATTCTCCGGAAGAAGCTCAGCGGTATTGATGGATACAAGAAGGAGACTTACAAAAAACAAGGTGATGATTGTTCCAATTCTCATGCCGGTACCCCGGTGAAGAGCAGGAGGCTTGCGAGGGTGTAGGCGATATAGATGAGGACCGGAAGTCCTGCAACGATGAGTGCTTTTTTCGCCGGAAGACCACAGCAGGTCTCTACCCCGATTGACCAGATATTTGCAACCCAGATAAGGAAGATGATGGTGACGATGGTTGAGATGATACTGAACTCATGAAGAGCCGGGTCCAGCATCATAGACATTGCTGCCTGGCTGATCTCTTCCGGGTTTGTTGACCGGATGGGGCTGATATCTGCCTGGGGGATGTAGTATCCGCTTAAGAGAAGCGTGATAATGGTTGCAAAGACAAGGGGAACCATACCATAGCCGCAGATCTCCATGACCCGCTTGAATGTCCCGGTTCCCTGCATGACTTTCTGCAGTCCAAAGAGGATGACTGCTGCAACCAGCCAGATGATAAAGGTTGAGATGAATGTTGAAATTGCGGCACTGACTGCAGCGATTGTTGCAAGTCCCTCCATCATTCCTGCGAATAATTTCCCCGAGAGTTCCCCCATCATATAGCCGGTGACTGATCCGACTATTGCCATTACAAGGATGATAAGGGCGGGGGTTTTAAGTGATGGTTCCAGTTTACAAATGGTGCTGAAAAATGCACGAGGGTTTGTTAATAATTCGATAATCATGATTTCTTCTCATAT
>CAZEWE010000203.1:0-4187 GCA_964515765.1 uncultured Methanospirillum sp.
GCGATTACAACTCCTGATTCCATTCCTAATTTAACCGGAATATGGAAAGGGACATCCTCGGGGTACATGGTAGGGTTGGGATTTACTGAAGATTCAATGACGTATAATATTACAGAACAAAACGGGCAGGCATTCATTGGCTTCAAAGAATACTCTTTTGAGGGAGAAGAACCAGGTAGAGAAGATTTTGCCGGGATCATTACCGATGACGGAGCAATCTATATTGTTGATTATCCGGGAGGCATGGTATTTGGTACATTGATCGGATCAGATGAGATGAAATTGAATAGTATCAATGATGGAGATGAATCATATGTCTTCATCTCGACCATGAAGCGTGAGAATAGTTAAACCTCTTTTCATCGGTTCATCATTTTTTCTTTCAGCCACTCCACTCAAATTAGAGTGTACAAAAATCTTCGACAGATACACCAGCCATGGGAATGAGTTTTTGCAAATCAACCCGCCTCATTCGATAAGGGAGGGAAATAGACCGGGTGCAATACTCAGTTTCATTCCGATGTTGGTGTCCAGGTAGTCTATTCCTTTCGCAGACATGGCAATGGGGCCCCGTTCTGCCTTGCCTTTGTAAATCCATACTTGGAAAATTCCATTTGCATCCAAACTGGAGATGACTCAGGCTTGCTCATCTATACAGTGATCTCCATGACCCGGGCAATCTGACTCTGCTCCGCCTGTTCATTGAGAACGGTGAAGCATCCCTGAATGGCATCCCTGATATTGACGAGGGCTTCCTCCACGGTCTTACCCTCAGAGTGACAACCCGGAAGGGCCGGGCAACTGACAATAAAACCGCCATCTTCGGTGTCTTCTTCGATGACGACTTTAAGATTCATCAGATTATGAATAATAGGAGGAGGTATAATTTGTTCCGGATGGGAGAGACCTGACGATCAGTATTTGTGGGTGCGTGGTGACATTATCCTGTAATAACACGGATGTTGATCGCCTCGCGAATGCGCTCTTCTTTTGTTTAAATATCCACAGAACGACCGCAATACCTTTGGCCGAAGCTCCCTTTCCCTGCATAAATCCATGTGGTCCCCGGTAATGTTAACGGGCTTTTATACCCTGAAAATAAAAATAAGGACCACTCACTCCCTTTCTTCTGCTCCTTTATCGGAATCGTATTTGAGCACTGGCAGATTAGCAGCTGGTGCAATAATCTCAAAATCTCTATCTGCAGTCAGAATACCTGATGCATTTCGTGAAACCGCCGTTCCAGCGATTAATATGTCAAATCCATTTACCATGTGACCTGATAACATAAGGCGACTTGCGAGATCACTTGAACACATTGCAGCTGATTGATCATAGGGAATGATTTCAATCTCATCAAACAGATGCCTGAAGAAATCTAATTCACGTTTTACTCGTAATCGTTTCAGTCCGGTCATTATCTCATGATAACTTATAACCGAGACTGCGGTATCGTGTTCATCTGAAATAATATCCTTCAATTGAGGATTCCGTGAGTAGTCAATCAGAAATGAAGTATCCAGGAATATCACATTCGTTGCCTCCCTGACTGACGAATTGATCCGGTAAGGGATTTTAATTCCTCAATATGTGGTGAATCTGCAAGCCCACCGGCAAAAGGCCGAATGTCACGCATTCGTTCTGAAAGAATCCTGTCGATTACATCACTGAAACTATCATCGTTTTCTTTGAGTGAGAGGAGGTTTAAGTAAGTACTTTCTCGGACTGTGATTGTTTTCATGTGTTCGTGTGTTTGATATTATAATATATATACTATACGTTCATGTATTCCTTTTGCATAACAAAATCCCCTGTCTGGGATTGTGATATACATCATTATAACGAATTCTCTACCTGAATGGTAAAAATCTCATCATTTTCTTTTTTTCCAAATCCTGGCCACATTCCTCATAGAGATCTATCACTCTGGAAACCTATTTCTCTCAAAGATAGAATGTACAGGAGTATGATTTCTGATATTATCATGTCAAACCGGCCTGTATTCATCGTCCTCCTCCTCATTTTCGGAGGAACCATTGCAGGATCAGTGACCGGAGCACAGACCGGATATCAGACATGGTCTCCGGTGTATCTTGAGAAGATCGCCGAGTACGAGGGCGGTACGCTCTATACCGCAGGAGAGATACCGGTTGTTGTCCTGACCGGGAGTTTCAGGCAGATGGGGCGTC
The DNA here is from genome assembly GCA_964515765.1 of uncultured Methanospirillum sp. GTDB lineage: Archaea > Halobacteriota > Methanomicrobia > Methanomicrobiales > Methanospirillaceae > Methanospirillum. The sequence goes on from CAZEWE010000203.1 coordinate 2,190, forward strand.
AATACGGCGAATTGCTCAAACCATGGCTCAAGTCATTCCATCAGAAGGCCCTTTTTACATACTCCCAAGGAGAAGGGGGAGAGTCCTGGGACCAGGAGAGATCGTTTGCTGAAGAGAATTATAACCAATATCCTGATAATATACACTCCTTTTTTGAAGGGATTGCCGAACGGTCCACCATTCCCCTTAAGGATCTGATCCTCCTTGACCAGTATGTCGTGTTATCAATACCCCCGGAAGAGGGATGGTGTTCGCAACTGGCTGCATGGGGAGATTATACCCCTTCCGGTTCACTTGTATTCGGGAAGAATGAAGATTACTATGAATACTTCAAAGAATTTGATGATAGCATTGTGGTGACGGTCTTCCGTCCTGACGATGGGAGCATCCCGGTTGCGACCATCGGGAATGCCGGAGAGATATCAACGATGAATGCACTGAACCAGAATGGGCTGGTGATTGCGATGAACTCGGCTCCCTCCGTATATGATAGCAATATACCCAGGACAGACGTGATTATGCCGTTCATGCAGTTCCTCCTCCTCCTCTTCGATTCACCAGACATGGCATCATTTGATCAGAATATACGGCAGTACTCCCCGGCATTCCCTTACATTTTGAATATGGCGGATATGCATGAAGCTGTCTCCTACGAGACTTCAGTCAACACCACGATCCGAAGGGTCTCCGAACAGGGATTCATTGCAGGAACAAACCATTTTATTGATCCTTCCTGGAAGTATGATCGTAAAACCGATGAGATCCTTGAGTCTATTGAACGGTACGACAACCTGATAGAGCTCGGTGAGGAGATGAAAGGAAAAATCAATCCGGATATGATGATGCATATGCTGGATATCAGAACGGAACAGGGTGGGGTGACAAATCCCGATACGATCTACCAGTTTATTGCAGAACCGGCCAATAAGACAATATGGATAAAAATCCCCGGGTACCAGGACTGGACAGGTATAAACCTCACCTCCCTCTTCGGGGAATATTCTTCTCCTTGAAAGGCTATATCGTCCTTTTTTCGGCAAAATTTTTTAACAGGAGATAACAAAGCTCCAATATTTCCAAAGAGAATGAATGGATACCTTATATGAGTGAAAATTATTTCTGAATGCCGAAAAAATCTGCTGATCCACCAGGTGAAACAAAATTAACACGATTATGATCTTAAATGATTTCCAACAATGAAACAACCCTCCAGAATATTGATGCTTTGAGAATCGAGCATCTCAGTTCACTTCCCGAATTTCAGGACTTATTTTTGGAACTGCAGATTCCCCATGCTCATATCGTGGAACTCTTACATAATGGGGCCTGTATCGGCTATGGCATCATAAAAGGAAGAGTAATCCTTGAATTTTATGTGTTGAGCAGTTTTCAGTCCGAGATCTGCAGGCATTTCTCCGAGATTATTAAAATCTGTGATGTTGATACAATCCTGGTACAATCATTTGACCGGGTTTTGATGGCCTGCTGCTCCCGGTTGTATTCCTATCGTGAAATTGGTCTCCTCTATCGTGATTTTACTCAAATAAAATCACCAAAAACCCCGGAGCTCTCATTCAGGCCGGCAGTCCTGAGGGATCTTCCTTTTCTCCTGATGCAGGAGGATGAAGTTTTTGAACCTAAGGATATGCTCTCAGGTTCAATTGAAAAAGGCGAGATCATCCTCTGCCTGAACGGTGAGAAGATTGTCGGGTGTGGATTTCTCACCCGGATTCACCCACGATGGGAGTATCATGATATCGGTGTCTTTGTCGTTCCAGAATTCCGGATGCAAGGGTTTGGCACCCAAATCATCTCGTATTTGATAGATATCTGTACAAATAACAATTGGATTCCTGTTTGTGGGTGTGGAATTGATAATTATGGTTCACAACGAACGCTGGAGAAATGTGGGTTTGTCAGCCGTCACCGTTTACTCAGTTTCGCCGTGACGAAATTTGGGCGATAACCATTGAATTATACCGGAATAACTCCAAATAC
>CAZEWE010000204.1:0-4182 GCA_964515765.1 uncultured Methanospirillum sp.
TCTGTGTATCGACGATTAAAACAGAAAAACCCTCACAAGTCATTTCCGCCTGCAAGCAAAGAAATTCCGGTGAGGGTAAATGAATCATATGCATTCAATCGTAATGGACTTTCCTATCGTCCATTTATAAACCGGAGAATGCATATATGACCGGAGACTGGAAATCTGCACGGGCAGCAGAATATGTCGCATTAAATCTTCTTAGGCAGTCCGGGTATGCTGCTGAAAAACTGACCGGACGAACCAGGAAATTTGATATCATTGCATGGAAGGACAACCGCACCGTCTGCCTCGTCGTCCGCTCGTCCAAACGGTACACCATCTCCAGTTTCCCTGAACAACTCGCAACCCTTTCAGATATACTCCAGTCCGGGGGATTTCCTGCTGAAATTCAGTTCTGGATCTATCGAAGACCTGGATGGAAAATGTATAAGATCCAGCCACGGGGAGCACTCCCTGTTACCTGGAGTGAAGCATGAACCATTCAATTGCATCCGAAGTCCTGACTGCAGTGCGTCACACCGTCCGCCCGCATATGACGGTGATATCACGGCTTCAGCTGGAGAGAGAGGTACTGCAGCACCCCTCCCGGTACCCCACTCTTTCTTCTCATTCCCAGAAGATCCGGAGAACATTCATCTCAAAAATAATGCACCGGTCATTTCCCGGATGGGGGGCCGGAGAATATACGGCTAAATCCACGATAGCATGGAAGGTGACACCCGAATCACTTGAGCAGGAACTGGAGGAGCTGCATGAGTCATATTGACTCCATTAAAAAGACCTGTGACCTTATCTCTTCCCCCGGTCAGGTTGTTGAAGTCCGTGCCTTTCGAAAACGCGGGGTCTCATCCGGATACTTCACCGATTATGGAAAACTTGCCGAAAAGGTAGCCATGCTGGATGCAGATCCGGAATATTCCGGGATATACCTGACGCTCAACGAGATAAACCCTGATCTTCTTGCCCGGCGATCAAACCGGTTCGAGATGAGGCTTGGTGATAAAGAGCGGACGACATCGGATGATGACATTATCAGCCGGCGATGGTTTCCGATAGACATCGATCCAAAACGGCCCTCTGGTATCTCCTCTTCAGACGAAGAGCATGAGAAGGCACTCAGAAAAGCAGAGCAGGTGAGACGGTTCCTATCAGAACGGGGATGGCCAGAACCGATCTCTGCAGACTCCGGGAACGGTGCCCATCTCCTGTACCCCATTTCGCTTCCGAATGATGGAGAAAGTTGTGCTCTCATCAAGTCATGCCTCTCTGTGCTCTCGATGTTCTTTTCAGATGATGATTCAGATGTTGATACCTCTGTCTCAAATGCTGCCCGAATATGGAAGCTCTACGGGACAATCTCACGAAAAGGAGACTCAACACCAGAGCGTCCTCACCGGCGGTCATCCATCCTGCATGTGCCGGATACCCTGGAGATCGTCTCACCATCACTCCTGACCAGCCTTGCATCGCTCCTCTCCGAACAACCGGAGAAGAAGATAGAGCCAAAGACCAGTACCCGGTCATCAGTAGCAGATCTTGGAGCATGGCTTTCAGATCACCATCTCTCCTACCGGGAGAAGCCATTTGCCGGCGGGCGGTTATTCCTCTTTGATGCATGTCCCTTCTCTACCGCACACACGGATGGAGCCTATGCTATTCAGTTTGCAAGTGGCGGAATCTTTGCCGGATGTCATCACAACTCCTGTGGTGGCGGAACCCAGCGATGGTCAGAGCTCCGGGAACGATTCGAAGGCCCCCGTCCAAAACAGAATTATGAGACCAGAATAAAGCAGAGCAACAGGAATCGGGCAAAAGCTAAGGTGGACCGGGATGGATACCGGTATGATTCCGGTCATGAGGGAGTTCTGCCAGAACGTGACGACTCTCCTGACTGTTCTCCTTCTCCTGCCAGAGAAAAAGAGTCTCTCCATCCTGCCTCCGCCTCTGCCTCTGATTTAGATCCCAGGCAGGAAGCACTCCGGATACTGCATTCCGAAGATCCCCTTCTGTATTCACTCAAGACCTTCGCCCTGGATCATGAAGGGGATGAAGTAGTTGCAGAATGTCTGGCTCTCTCCCTGGCATCACGAGCGATTGCAAACCCGAAATCGAAAGGACTGCATGTTTTGGTAACCGGAACATCAGGAAAAGGAAAGACCGATGCATTTGACGTGATGCTGGCCCAGGTGCCTGATGTAAACCGGCTCGGTCAGCGAATCAGTGACAAGGCCCTCTTTTATGCAGAAACCCTCCTGCCCGGTATGGTAATCACCCTTGACGATACCGGCCTTTCAGATCAGATGCAGGAGATTTTGAAAGGAGTCACCAGCAGTTTTCAAAAGCCATTCCGGTACCTGACCGTGAACAAGGACCGGAAAAGTCAGACCTGCGTGATTCCGGAACGGTGTGTATGGTGGATTTCAAAGGTAGAAGGAGCAGGAGATGACCAGATCTGGAACCGGATGCTTACCACCTGGATAGATGACAGTGAGCAGCAGGATCTGAAAGTTTTATCCCGGACACTTCGTTCTGCACGGGAGCTCCCTCTTCCGGAGGCGACTCTCCATCCGGAGATCAAAGTCTGCAAAGAGATGTGGGATATTCTCTTCTCGCCGGTCTGGGTTGTCATTCCGTATTCTGAACAGATTCGGTTCACGTCTGTTTCGAACCGGCGAAACCCGGATATGCTGATCGATCTTATCCGCACCCATGCCATAATGAACCAGTTCCAGCGTGAAAGGCAGGAGATCGGAGGAGTTACCTGTGTAACCGCGACAATGGAGGATTTCTCCCGGGCACGTTCTCTCTATATCAAGCTCTGTGGTGAGTCCGGAGGTCAGACGACGAAACTTACCAGAAAGGAGGCAGAGCTCATTACCGCCATCCGGAACCTTGACCGTGAAGAGGTTACGATACCTCAGCTTCAGCGATTTACCGGATTGTCGTACAATACCATCTATCGGACATTGCATGGGTATAGTAACAAGGGGGTGATCCATTCGGGCCTCCTTGAAAAATGTCCTGCTCTCTCATTTACTGACCGGACGATATCAGGAGAACATGAGGGTTTCAATGTGAAAAGGCGTGCAAAGGCATATCTCTGGGATGCTCTGGTCTATGATGCCTGGTCTGGGACTGATGGGTGCTGGATTTCTGATTTGGAAATATCAAATGGTCTAAATGATGATTCTGACGATAATTCTGGGGACAATCAGGGAAGTTTGCATTCTTTGCACCATCCTTGCAGCAGCTGCTGCACATCAACAGATGACAATGCAACGGATTTAGAAAAAAATACTCAGTCTTCTCCTCATGGTAGTAATGTTTGCAGCACGGCAGTCTCACCCGGAACCCCTGGTTCTGTCAATGATACACACATGGATTCACACCATGATCTCACATCTGCTGCAAACCAGGATCATATATCTTCAGATGCACCTCGGAATCACTCGGAGCAGTCCCAAAAGCCGGATATTTCTTTGCATCCAGTGGTGCAAACTGATGCAAAGATTGCAAAGAATGAAAAGAATGGTACGTATCCTCCTGATCCTGGTGCCGATCATTCGATACCTTTGAATGATACGAAAGAGCCCTGTTCCATCTGCAAGCCCCCGAACGGATCATTGAGGCATCACACGGATGGGTGTTCGCTCAGTAAGGCCAGTAATTCCCGGACTCTTATGCAGGAGTCTGAATCGCTCCGGACATTACCCGGAGTCCTGAATATCACCAGGATGCAACGGACAACCACTGATTATGGTAAGTGTCATGTCTGCAAACTCCAGGGAATAGCCTGGTGGGATTTTGAGACAAAGACCGGACTCTGTCAGACCTGTTATGAACGAGAGACGCTTCTTGGCAGAGGGGTTATCTGATGCCCTTTGTCGTTACATCTGAACGAAATGCACCCACTATTCGGTATGAAAAAGTCGGTCGGCTTTATCCGGGTGAAGGGGGGATGATCGAGGTCATCCGGGATGGGATTGGGGTGATAGGTATCATCCCCACCGGAGATGTTATTCTGGTGCTGAACGGGCTTTCGGTCCCCATGCTGTCGGTGAATGGGTCAGGGAAGATGATGGAGATTACGGGCACAGACGGGAGGACGTATTTTGTTCTGGTTAAGCAGGTGAGAGGGATGATCCGGGACTGGCCAAAGAAGAAGGCAGCGGTGTTTTG
>CAZEWE010000205.1:0-4167 GCA_964515765.1 uncultured Methanospirillum sp.
CGCCAAGTTCAAGGATGGTCTTCTTCAGGGTTTTTGCTGCGTGCTCAGCAACCTGGACACCCGTAGAGACGGCACCGGTAAATGAGAGGGATTTGATATCCGGGTGACGGGCAAGGGCCTCTCCTACCACCTCTCCTGATCCGGTCACCACCTGAAGAACTGATTCAGGAAAGCCGGCACGGTGCAGATATCCTACAAGTGATGTGCAGGTCAGGGGGGCGGTCGTTGATGGCTTTATGACCATCGTGTTTCCAGTGGCAAGTACCGGCCCGATCTTCCATCCCATTATAAGGACCGGCATATTCCAGGGGATGATTGCAGCACAGACACCAAGCGGCTGCCGTACGACCATCATATGACCATAGCTTTTGCTTACCCCGTAATCGCCCTGCAGTGTGCCGGAGATTGAGGCATAATACTCCAGTATCCTGGCAAACCCGGCGATCTCATTCATGGATTCACGAAGAGGTTTTCCCTGCTCGCGGGTGAGCAGACGGGCGAGATCCTTCTGATCCGCCCGAACGAGCTGGGCTGCTGAAAAGAGGAGTTTTGACCGGTCAAGCGGGTCGGTATGGGACCATGACCGGAACGCTTCCCATGCAGTACTGACGGCATTATTCACATCATCCGGTGATCCCGCAGGAACGCTGCCGACAAGACTCCCATCAGCAGGGTTGTGGACTTCGTATGATTCCTGATTCCCGGGAGCCGGCTTTGATGTCATGCTCAGAGGTTATGATGCAGGAATGAAAATTTCAGTGGTCGGGAGAAAAAAAGAGACAGAAATTAGGTCAGCTGCAGACTGTCCCATACATCCGGTCAAGTTTCTGCGCAATTCCTTCCCATTTGAACTGCCGGTATACCTTGGATCGTCCGGACCTGCCAAACTTTGAGAGGCGGTCGGTATCGTCAAGGGCCTGACAGATCCCTTCTGCTATCTGGTCAGCTGAGACAGGGACTTTTATGCCATCACGGTATGAATCGATATTTTCATGCAGGCCGCCGACATCACATGCCACCACCGGTCGTCCTGCACTCCATGCTTCGAGGAGTACTATCCCGAACGGCTCATTCCTGCTTGGGATGACGACAAGATCAGCAGCGTTGAGGAGCCTGACATACTCGGCATCGGTGATATATCCGGGGAACCGGACAGGAAGTCCCCGGTCAGATGCAACCTGTGACAGCCACGGACGCATGCCCCCGTCTCCGGCCATAATGACCTGCATTCCCCAGTGCTCATCCTTCACCCGCGGGAGGGCATCAAGAAGCAGGTCCGGGCCTTTCTGATATGCCATCCGTCCGATGTAGAGGATGGTCGGTGCATAGGGGTGAATTCCCATCTCGGCTTTTAATGCACCCTGATCAAGGTCAACATCAAACTGTTCAGGGATGACCCCGTTTGGAAAGACACGGATCTTCCAGTCAGGAACCTGATACAGGTTCATTACCTCTTCACGGAGAACATTGCTGACGGTGGTGACCTGACGTGCAATCAGGCCTGCATACCATTCCTTGCCGCATATTTCATGGTATTCCCACCAACTCCCGTGTTCATTGCCATTTCGTCCATACTCAGTCGAATGGTACGTGAAGATGGTATTTCGGTCCTTAAGGAGATGTAATGCCTCAGTGACATGCCAGTCATGAAAGTGAAGAATGTCAAAGGGAGTCCCATCATACTCCCTGAACCGGTTCACCATGGCATGACTCATATTCCGACAGTATTCGACGATATTTCCCCCTTCCGGATGTACCCCATGGTACTGCACACCGTTGAAGGAAAAATCGCAATCCCCTCTGGTAAAAAAATGAACCTCGTTTCTTTTTGCAAGCTCCTGCGCTAAGTATGTTGCTGCGTTCGCAAGTCCGCCCACCCGTTCGGAGTACAACGACTCCCAACAGAAGAATGCAATCTTTTTTCGCTCCACGTATATGCTCCCTGATGTATCACCCGGCAGAAATTTCTACCGTTTTTTACGGAATGTTCGATGTCGGTTGTGTGTTTTGCTCTGCTTTGAAGGTTTTACATTGCCATCTTGTCCACTGCCCCCTCATGAGGGCAGAACAGACTTCACTAGGTCACGATAATATATATATGTACTTATTTGCCGTACATTAAAAAGTCGAAATTGTCATATCTTGTTTCGATCATCCCATAGAGCGCTTCATACTGCTTTTCAGACTCATCATACGGGATCATACGAAAAAAACCTTAATTTCAGCAATCATTGAATTCATACAATAATGTATATATATGTACATCAACTTACATGTATGATCATGATGAGCCAGATATTTCATAAGGTGATGCCGGTGGAATGGATACTGCCATGATGGCGGGCCGTTCAGATGGGTTTTTTCCGTTCCATGCATACGAAGAGATAGCCAAATCCGCTGAAAAGACGACCTATATTCCGGTTTTTCTTCAGATACAGGAGCCGGAAGCAGATCCAGGAGAGATATATGCAGCCATGGCAGGAGAACACGGATTCCTCCTTGAGTCAATGGAAGGGGTTCCAAAACGTGCAGTCAGATCCATCATCGGGAAAAATCCGCTTGCAACACTGTCCATATCAGATTCATGCATAGTATCAGGCAAGGAAGCAGAGGTCTTTCAAAACCTGCTCCGGGATCAGGAGATCTCCTCCCCGACCGATGTGCTCCGGATCATCCAGAGGATGATATCTGCATATTCACCTGATGCATGCACATTTTCCGGTGGTATGGCAGGGTACTGCCGCTATGATCTGGTGCGGGACATTACCGCCGGGATGGTGCAGGCAGGACAGGAGAACGGGCCGGTTATCAGACTCATGGTACCGGGAGATCTCATCATTTTTGATCATGTAGCCCACTCCTGTCTGCTCATTGCAGGAACGTTCATCCAAAAAGGGGATAATTCTCAGAAAAAATATGATGACGCGGTCAGAAGACTGCATATATTACAGCAGGAGATTATCAGCCGGAGAAGAGGAGCACCAATCCCTCCATTCGTTCAGGAGACGCTGCATCTCCCGGACCATGACCGGAACTCATATGAACAGGCCGTACAGCAGGCCCTTGAACATATCCGGGCGGGGGATATCTTTCAGGTCGTCCTTTCACGAAGGTTCTCACTTCCGTATTCTGCTGATCCGTACCGGATTTACCAGGTTCTCAGGACGATTAACCCATCGCCGTACCTCTATTATTTCAATTATGGTGATGAGGCCATCATCGGATCAAGCCCGGAGATGCTCGTAAAGACTGAAGGAAAGACTGTCATGACCGTTCCCATAGCGGGTACACGGCCACGGGGAAAGACCGACACTGAAGATGCACAGTTAGCAGAAGAACTTCTGGCTGATCCCAAGGAACGGGCAGAGCACCTGATGCTCGTAGACCTTGCACGAAATGACATCGGCAGGGTGTCAGAGTTTGGAACCGTAAAGGTCCCGGATTTTATGTCCATTGACAAATTTTCCCATGTCCAGCACATCACCTCCGTAGTAACCGGAGAACTCCAGGAAGAGAAAGGGGCGGTAGATGCACTGGAAGCATGTTTTCCGGCAGGGACCGTGAGCGGTGCACCAAAGATCCGTGCCATGCAGATAATCCAGGACCTTGAACCGATCCCCCGGGGAATTTATTCGGGTGCAGTCGGCTACCTTGGATTTGACGGGCTGATGGAGTTTGCCATCGCAATCAGAACAGTAATTGTGAAAAATAACATTGCAACCTGTCAGGCCGGTGCCGGGATTGTTGCAGACTCGGTCCCGTCCAAAGAGTTTGACGAGACACAGGCAAAGGCAGGAGCAATGGCACAGGCAGTATTCACCGCAGGAAGATTACCATGAAGGTCGTTATCGTTGATTGTTTTGACAGTTTCACCTACAATCTCTATCAGCTGGTCGGATCCCTTGGTGCAGAGCCGGTTCCGATCACCTGCAATAATCCAATAGAAAGCATCCAGAAAGCAGATCCAGACCGGATTATCCTGTCACCAGGACCGGGAACCCCGAAGGATTCCGGCGTATGCAGAGAAGTAATTGAGACATACATGGGGCAGGTCCCCATACTTGGCGTATGTCTTGGGCACCAGACCATCATCGATACCCTGGGCGGTGTTATCAGGCAGATGAACCGGCCGGTACATGGCATGACCAGTGAGATCCATACCACCGG
>CAZEWE010000206.1:0-4157 GCA_964515765.1 uncultured Methanospirillum sp.
AGCCGGTTTGAACGGGCGATATCTGACGGATTTGGTCTTCAGTTTACCATGTCCCCGGATACCCGCAGACTCTTCCTGCATGAAGCATATCCTGACGGGTTTCATCCGATGAGAAAGAGCGTGAAAAATGCTCCAATCACCCCGTCACAGCATCCTGTGCCCTATGAATTTCGGTCAATGGAAGGGACGGGTGTGTATCAGGTCCCGGTCGGACCGGTTCACGCCGGGATCATTGAGCCTGGTCATTTCCGGTTCTCTGTGATAGGCGAGGATATCCTGAACCTTGAGATCCGTCTTGGATACCTGCACCGGGGGATTGAAAAACTGGCCGAGGGATGTAGTCCTGAAAAGGGAGTCCGTATTGCAGAGTCTGTGAGCGGGGATGAATCGGTTGCAAATGCCTGCTGCTATGCGATGGCAGTAGAACAGATCCTCTCACTTCCTGTCCCTCCCCGGGCAGTCTGTCTCCGTGGTCTTCTCCTCGAACTTGAACGGTCCTGGTCACTACTTTCAGATCTGGCCGGTATGGTCACCGACGTTGCGTTTTCAACCGCAGCCAGCCGGTTTACCATTCTTCGGGAGATGTTGCAGCGTACATGTGAGCGATTGACCGGTTCACGGTTCCTCAAAGGGAGTATCTCAATTGGTGGCATCAGTCATGATATTCCTGATGATATGCTGATGGAGATGAAGGATACGGTCATGAGAGTCAGGGTGGAACTTGAAAAAATCCTGTCCTGGGTGATATCAGTCCCGTCGGTCATTGATCGGTTCTCCACTACCGGTGTGGTCCGGGAACCACTCATTGATCCCCTTGCTCTGTCAGGACCAGTCGCACGGGCAAGTGGCCGGGCACTGGATGTCAGGTGCGATCATCCGTATGGCATTTATGAAGCCTGTCCGGTATCCCTGGTTACCCGGATGAGTGGTGATGTCCTGGGCCGGTTTGCCCTGAAGGGTGATGAGATCCTGGCATCTCTCTCCTTTATCAACGAATGTGTTACCCACATCCCAAGTGGGCCGGTTCAGGCAGAATACGAGATCCGGGATGGATATGCCCTTACAGCGGTTGAGTCTCCCCGTGGGCGAACCCTCTGTTTTGTCAGGATAACTGACGGGATCATTGACCGGTTTGCCCTGTCCACTGCGTCGTTCTGCAACTGGATGGCACTCGAGCATGCGGTCCTGGGAAACATCGTCCCTGATTTCCCGGTGATTAATAAGAGTATGAACCTCTCCTATGCAGGGACTGATCTGTGAGGATTAGCATGAATATTCTCTCATTTTTACTCAAAAAACCTGAAGATGTCCTGGCATATACTCCTGACCCGGCATTTGAATCGGCTGGTCATTCACTCAGGCAGGAGATTGATCGGGTATTCGGGCATAGTATTGCCATTCGTGAGGTTGACTGTGGAAGTGACAATGCAGCGGAGATTGAACTTGCAAACCTTTCCGCTCCGCACTATGATGTCGAACGTTTTGGAATAACCTTTGTAGCCTCTCCCCGGCATGCTGATATCCTTGCCGTCACCGGTGTGGTGACCCATGGCATGAAGGAAGCACTTCTGAAAACCTATGAAGCAACCCCTGAACCAAAGTTTGTCATCACAGTCGGTGATGATGCCTGCACCGGTGGCATGTATGCCGGGACGTATGCCGCTCTTGGTCCGGTAGATGCCGTGCTCCCTGTTGACCTGAAGATCCCGGGAAATCCCCCGACGCCGGTTGTCATTATTGAAGGCCTGCTCGGGCTGATGAAATCGGCGAAAAAAAGATAATTATTTCGATTATTTGGTAAAGCGTCTTTTCGGGATATCAGACTGCTTTCTTCCTCTTTTTGCAACAAGTCTGATTCTCCCTATCTGGGCACCGTTCAGGACATCGATGACGTCCTTGACTGATTGTTCGGGAACGTCAATGTAGGTAGCAGTCTGTCCGATCCTGATATTTCCAATATCGTTCTGGATATTTCTGCCACTGTTTCTGACAACCTGCAGGATATCCCTGACTAAAATGCCATCCTGCCTGCCTGTAGAGAGCCTGACAACTGCCTGCTCGCCCAGGTATTTATCAAGTTCATCTTCTTTTTCGGTTGCAATGCCTGCTGCAATCATCAGAAGTGACGTTGCAAGAGCAACCGGGTCGGCACCTTCGGCAAGTTTCTCTTCTATCATCGGCCGGCAGAAGGTGAGGTCACCGGTCTGCATCAGGGCATTTGCATCGGCAAGGGTGGATGTTGCCTTCTTCCCACCGATCTCACGAAGGGTCGGGATGGGGAGTGGTTCAGGCTCGGCACGGGTACTCCGTCTGACATCCCTGAGCCTGTATCGTTCACGGGGACTGACAAAGCTGATTGCCCGGCCGGTTCTTCCTGCCCGTGCTGTCCTGCCGATCCGGTGGACGTAGTACTCGTCATCCTGGGGAAAGTCAAAGTTACAGACAAGGTCAATCTCTTCAACATCAATCCCACGTGCTGCAACATCGGTTGCGATCAGAATCTCCAGCTGACCTTTTCTGAACGCATTCATAACTTTGTCACGCTGAGCCTGTGCCATACCTCCATGCAGTCCGTCGGCCATGAACCCTTCTGCCTTTAAGGCATTTGCAACTGAATCAACTGCAATCTGGGTATTGCAAAAGATAATGGTACGCTGGGGCTGGTAGAACTCAAGGACTCGTATCAGGGTATCAGACTTTGCCGGTTCTCTGACCTCAATATAATATTGTTCTATCTCCGGAACGGTGAGTTCCTGGTGGACCATCTTGACGTCAATTGGATTTTTTTGGAATCTGCGGGAGATATCCAGAATTTCCGAAGGGAAGGTTGCAGAGAGGATGACCGTCTGATGCTCTTTTGGAATGTGGGAGAGTATCTCTTCAATATCTTCACGAAAACCCATATCCAGCATCTGATCTGCTTCATCAAGGACAACAAGGGACACAGAGTCAAGAACCATGGTGCCCCGTTTGATATGGTCAATGACTCTTCCCGGGGTTCCAATGACAATCTGAACTCCGCGTGATAGTGCCCGTAACTGACGATCGATAGGCTGACCCCCGTACACCGGAAGGATAGAGATTCCTTTCTTGTGCAAGGCCAGTTTGTTCATTTCAGTACCGACCTGCACAGCGAGTTCTCTGGTTGGGCACAAAATAATTGTCTGAACTTTCTTGTTTGCAGGCTGACACATTTCCAGTGCCGGTATTCCATACGCTGCAGTCTTCCCGGTTCCGGTATATGCCTGTCCCGCAACATCATTGCCGGCGATTATTAAGGGAATGACTTCTGACTGTATTGGAGTGGGTTCTTCATATCCGATATCACGGATGGCTTTAAGGATTCCAGGTGATAGCTGGAGGTCTGAAAAAGAAGGTATTTCCATCGCATATTCTGCGTGTCATGGGGATATAAGCATAATGGTTTAGCTCTGGAAAACCTGCGTCAACAGGTGATATTTTCTTCCCACCCATAACTCCTCTGGCAAGCCGCGGAAAAAATTTATGGAAATCTATTACTTTTCAGAGCAGGGTAATCAGCATCGCAACAACCCACGGAATGATGAGGTTGTCATCGACCGGACTTAAAAGCTCCACAAATCCGGCAACCAGTGAGATGAGGACGGCATACACCGGTGGCGAAATCAGCAGGAGCAGGGCTGCTGTGATGATAACTCCTCCAAGAAATCCCTCCAGGGTCTTTTTCTTCCATATCCGGTGCTTTCCAAACCTGACACCAATGATGGTTGAAAACCCGTCAAGCACGGCAAGGACCGCAACCGATACCGCAGCAACCACCGGCGGGAAGAACATCAGGGTGACGAGGGCACTGAAGACAAAAAAGAATGCCCCCTTTCCAGGAAACTCACCTTCACGCTCCATATGGTGAATGAGCGTGCTGATGAGCGGGATAGTGTACCCTTTCATGCACAGGTCAATTAAGATAAGACCGATGTACAGGGAAAATCCGATGATCATTGCGGCATGGTATGTCTGGAAGAACAGGATTACACCGGCAACAAGGAGTCCGAATAACAGGTGGGAAGTCTTGCGCAGGTACTCATTCATGCGTACACGATGTCAGCGGGACTGATAAGGTGATCCTTTCCTTTTTTCGCCGGAGAGCGATGATAGGGAGCAGTCCCAACAACCTTTCC
>CAZEWE010000207.1:0-4131 GCA_964515765.1 uncultured Methanospirillum sp.
TGGGATAAGGTAAAAGAGTGGAACTGGCCGAATGCCCAATGGTTTTGTGGAGGAAAACTCAATATCTCCGCAAACTGTCTGGACCGGCATGTTAAAAACGGGAAGAGGAATAAACTCGCCCTCATCTGGAAAGGAGAAAAGGGAAAAGAGGAGATCTACACCTACCGTCAGCTGTACCGTGCCGTCATGCGGTTCGCCAATGCCCTGAAAAAACTCGGAGTTCAGAAGGGAGACCGGATATGCCTGTACATGCCCCTCGTTCCTGAGCATATCATCGCCATGCTTGCCTGTGCCCGGATAGGAGCCGTTCACTCCATTGTCTATGCAGGATTCGGAGCAGAGGCACTCCATGCACGTATCAGGGATGCAGAAGCCAAAATTGTGATAACTGCAGATGTCGGAGTCAGACGGGGTAAATTGATCCCACTCCGGAGTATCGTGGATGATGCGGTCAAGAACTCTCCCAGTGTTGAGAAGATAGTGGTACTGAGCAGGGAACGGTGTCCGGTAGAGCTCTACTCTGAGATGGAAGTAGACTTTTACGCCATCCAGGAAGGTGTCAGCGATGAATGTCCGCCAGAGGAGATGGACAGCGAAGATCCGCTCTTTATCCTCTACACCAGCGGAACAACCGGTCAGCCAAAGGGGATTGTTCATACCACCGGAGGATATATGGTTGGGACACATTACACCTGCAAATACATCTTCGATCTCAAGGAGAATGATGTCCACTGGTGTACTGCTGACCCTGGGTGGATCACCGGACACAGTTACATCGTCTATGGGCCGCTCTCTGTTGGGGCGACGGTGCTCATCACCGAGACCACCCCTGATTTCCCTGACCCGGGGATCTGGTGGAGTCTTATCGAAGAGTTTGGTGTAACCGTATTTTACACTGCTCCAACTGCCATCCGGATGTTCATGAAGGTGGGAGAACAATGGCCGGATAAGTATAATCTCAGCTCCCTTCGGATCATCGGATCGGTCGGAGAACCACTCAACCCGGAGGCATTTGAATGGTACTACCGGGTTATCGGGAGAAACAGGTGTCCCATCCTTGATACCTGGTGGCAGACTGAAACCGGTATGCACATGATCACAACCCCAATCGGGCAACCCATGAAACCAGGGTTCGCAGGTGTTCCCATCCCGGGTGTTGTGGCAGATGTGGTGGACAAGGAAGGCAATCCGGTTCCAGCAAGGCAGGGAGGTCTGCTGGTCATCAAGGAGCCGTGGCCATCGATGATGCGGACCGTCTACAATAATCCGGACCGGTATACCCAGTACTGGAACCAGATCAAAAACTGGTATACTGTCGGTGATCTTGCGGTGAAGGATGAGGATGGATACATCATGGTCCTTGGCAGATCTGATGACATCATCATCGTTGCCGGGCATAATCTTGGAACAGCAGAGGTTGAATCAGCACTGGTCTCCCATGAAGCGGTTGCAGAAGCTGCCGTTATCGGCGTTCCGGACGACGTGAAAGGACAGGCAGTCAAGGCATTTGTCATCCTGAGACAGGGATATGAACCAAGTCAGAAGCTCGTCTCCGAACTGACATACCATGTCAGAATGACCATCGGTCCCATCGCCATGCCATCCGGCATCGAGTTCATGGACAAACTGCCAAAGACAAGAAGCGGAAAGATCATGCGACGTGTTCTCAAGGCAAAAGAGATGGGAGTTGATCCCGGAGATATCTCTACCCTTGAAGAATAACCTTTTTTTCATGATTCCTGCCCGCTCCAGGCGGGGTAAACCAGATCATGTATCCCAGATAATTGGAAATATCAGCCTGTTTTTAAAAATAAGGCGATTTTTAATGATTCTGCCCCTAACCCAGGATTGAGTTCGTCTTCAAAGTGCTCATAGCGGCCGTCTACGGAATCGCATATTCGAACACTATGACCGGATCTTTATAAAGACGATGAAAAGTGTGGTCGCAATAAAAATATATTTCTATTTTTATATTTTATATAATGAGTCTCTTATCAAAACAAGGCCTTTGTAGAACTCTTCAAGGTATTCTTCCATATTCAGGCTTCCTTCCTGAAAGGGACAGTCAAGTTCCATTATTTTGTTAATCACATCATTCCCGGGCATAATCAAATCGATCGGAATTCCTGCCAGTTCGGATCCCTGAACCAATGCCCTCCGGAACGGACCAATACAATAGGCAATCCGTTTTTTATACGTATCTTTTGTTTTTTGCAGGTACCCGGACACCCGTTCGGTTTCAACTTTGAGAAAATCCTCCTGTATTGTCGTATCCTTCACTTTTCCCAGCATATACTGGTAATGAGCGTACGGATACATGGTCTCCAGTTCTGCCGGGAGGATACCACAGGTTCCAAAAATGACAATGTGGTATGAATCAGGCTGCAAAACCTCATCGATGATCGTTCGCATGATCCGGTGACTGGGGCTGGTGCTGTAGGGTTTTCGCACCGCACAGGGGATAAATATGGCAATGTCACGAGGAGGGACCTCATACACATCGATGATATACCGATATGATGCTTCAAACTCGGGAAGATAAAAGGGTGGATCGGTTAGTATCCGGTCAGATGAGGAATCCTGCAGAGAGGGTTTCGGATCTTCCATTCCATAACAATGAACATGAATAGGCATTAAATCCTATGAAAGAACACCATTTTCAGGAATCCTCATCAGGAAAGAGAAACCAGGCACATACAATCATGAGACCTGACCGACCATATATCCCCGAATTCATGCAAAGCAAAATACAGAAACTGATACAGATCCTGCAGGATGAGGCCCCCCTCCTCATTGCCTATTCGGGAGGAGTAGACAGTGCTCTTCTTGCAGCCCTCGCTCTGGAATATGCAGGTCCTGGTGCGGTTCAGTGTATTCTCATCGACGGACCAGCGTTTTCCAGACGGGCTTTTCACGAAGGGGTGAAGATATCAGAGGAACTTTCCCTTCCCCTCACCATCGTCAGGGAGGAGCTGCTCTCAGAACCGGTCATGAAAGAGAACCCATCCGACCGGTGCCGAATCTGTAAACGTGCCTTTTGTGCTATACTCACTACAAAATCCAGGGAATACCATTGCAAATCAATTGCAGACGGAGCAAATGCATCTGATCTCACTGAATACCGGCCTGGAATCGATGAGATGACAGCCTGCGGAGTAATTCACCCTTTTATCATGGCCGGCATTACAAAACAGGATATCCGCACGATATCGCAGAAAAGGGGATACTCATTCTGGAATAAACCATCGTCGGCCTGTTTATTTTCACGAATACCCTACGGAGAAGAGATTACCTGGGAAAAACTCCGAATGATCGAAGAGGGAGAGGCGGTACTTGAGAATATTGGCATCCTTCAGGGCAGGGTCAGGCATCATGATACCATCGCCCGCATTGAAGTCCTTCCGGTGGATATGGATCAGATCCTTTCTCACAAAGAGATGATTCTGAAAAAATTTCAGGAGATTGGATTCCGCTACATCACCCTGGACCTGCAGGGATACAGGCCGGGGAGCATGGATGAAATACTCCCGATTCATAAGAAAACCTGAACTTAAATTCTACCTTCTAAATCCGCTTTCCTATGCATGTAGAGCCACACCACGTCCTCAATGAACCTATCAGCAGACTCTAGATCCGCTTTTAGGACTGTTCCCAGAATCAGGGTGTCCCCAGTCATTCCTTTCAATTTCATCTGTTCTTTTACACAGGTAAATAGTACCAAAGAACCAAGGTTTCTTTTGGTGACAGTCCCGAACACCTGCAAAACCTCCAAAAAAGAATCATCAACAGGCTCGCTGAATGAATATTCACATGACACAGCACCATCAATACATCGATCAGAGATGGTCCGGTTTATAATATGCATAGTATGTGCCTGAATGATGTCAATGACCGATTTGTTTTTTTTCAGATGCGGTGAGAAATCTGAATAGCTCATGCCCGGACAGAACATTCAAACCTGAACCCTGAATCAAAAATCCCATGTATAATAACATCCAATATTGAAATCATGACAAATCATTTAATTGTTTGTCTGGTTTTTTTATGTACTATTGCATCCTCATCAGCATATATGCAGGATAGTCCCCTGGGGACAGATCCAATCACCATCACAGAGGTCACCATCACAGA
>CAZEWE010000208.1:0-4127 GCA_964515765.1 uncultured Methanospirillum sp.
GCACTCTCTCCCTCTGAAGATATACGATCGGTTACTGATCTGAAACGTCATACCCGGGAGATCCTGGATCACATTCATACAACTGGTCGGCCGGTTTTCCTTACCGTCAATGGCCGTGCAGATTCTGTATTGCTTGATGTAAAAGAGTATGAAAAATTAATTCATGCCGGGAATATTGCCAGATTACTTGCAACTGCAGAACAGGATATCGAACTAGGAAGAACCAGACCGTTTCATACATTTATCCAAGAGTTCAAGCGTGATAACGCCATTTGAAATAGAAATTGCGGAATCGGCAGAGGAGGATTTAGAAAATATCTGGAGATACATAGGACAATCAGATATAAAAGCAGCACAAACCTTCGTCCTGTCCCTTGAAAAACAGATCCTGACATTGGAAAAGTTCCCATACCGGTGCCCGGAAATTCCGGAAAACGATATATTAGGGACACAATACCGCCATTTATTGCATGGCTCTTACCGGATAATTTTCAAAATAAGAGATATGAGAGTGATAATTTTGAGGATTATTCATGGAGGACGAATATTTGAATGACATGAGACTGTTCCTTGCTTATTATGCAAATTAATCAATAAGCAGGAGAGCCATCAGTTCAGGATGGCCAACAACAGGAAAACGGATGGGCATTCCTGCTGTTTCTGCTGTCTTTTTCATATTTATGCCGACTGCATGTTCAGTCATACGTGCCTGTGTCGGATGAAGACAGAGCCCTTTCTCAATATTACATGTCTCACATAATCTGCAGGATCCGTTCATGAACGCCAGAGCAAAAGTATACCCTGCATTAAATGCCAGCCGTTCCAGTTCCAGCATCATAGGGGAGAAGTTCTGTGTGCCATGAAAATGATCAGTCCAGAAATCCTGTGCCTTTCTTTTTTTATCTTCCGGAGCTTTTGGGTCAAGCCAGTATCGGTAAATTGAACAGATGATATCGGGTTCTGCAATTGCTGGTGAGAGATATTTAACGAGAAGTGCATACTGGTATTCACTGACAATCTTTCGAAACTGATCAGGTGTAGGAACATAGGGCGGACAGGTGAGTTTTTTTCCATACGATATACAGCCACTCTTACACTTCAGGACGACGCGATCTTCCACACTGATTTGGGATGCAGGGATGATTTTTGCATCGGCTGCACCCATTTCAAGGGCTTTTTCGACAAGGAATGAAAAATTTTCTTCGCTATTCACATTTGAACCGGACATACAAATCCAGTATGAATGTTTGGGTTCATAATATGAGAATTCTTCTCAACTCTACCGATTATTAACGCATTTTCATTGAACACAAACGATTATCCATCACCACGGTTCATCTTCTGTCATGAGATGGCGTTTGAAGATTTTGATTTTGTCACTTATTTTCATTGGATTCAATATCTCTCCCGTATTGAGCGACTCGTCGGAGTCCATACATATTGATCTGGTTTTTTCGAATATGACTGATGAAGAGCGGGTTGGACAGATTTTCATGCCTGCAATTTCCCCTTTATCCGGAAACGGGACACAGGAGATGACACCCGAACTTCAGTCAATGCTCAAAAAAATTCATCCCGGCGGGGTTATCCTGTTTGCACGGGATCTCTCCTCGGTAGAACAGGTGGCGACACTCACCGATGCCCTGCAAATTGAAGGGCCAGTGCTTGAACATGGCGACAAGATCCCACTATTTATATCAATAGACCAGGAAGGAGGGTTAATTAACAGAATTCCCTTTGGTCCCAGGATGCCGGGGAACATGGCTCTGGGTGCCAGCAGGTCCACAGAAACCACCAGGCGTGTTGCGAAGACAATAGGAGATGAACTCTCTTCACTCGGGATAAATATGAATTTCGCTCCGGTCCTTGATGTGGAAACAAATCAGAATAACCCGGTTATCGGTATCAGGTCATTTGGATCAGATCCTAATCTGGTTGCAGAGCTTGGAGATGCTTATATTGCCGGAATGCATGATGCTGGAATTATCTGCAGCGGGAAACATTTCCCCGGCCATGGGGATGTGGACATCGACAGTCATCTCGGACTTCCGCTCGAAAACCATTCCAAAGCCAGGATGAATGAGGTCGAACTGGTTCCCTTTAAATCTGCTATTGCAACAGGAGTGGATGCTATCATGACCGCTCATATCATCTTCCCTGCATATGACAATACCACAACCCTCCTTGATGATGGAACAGAAGTTGCAACACCGGCAACACTCTCAAAACCTATCCTGACCGGGCTACTCCGGGAGGAACTCTCCTTTGATGGTCTCATTATCACGGACGCCATGATGATGAAAGCAATTATTGATAATTTTAAGACCGGGGATGCAGCGGTGAGAGCAGTCAGGGCCGGAGCAGATATAATCCTCTATCCGGACCCGGTTGATGAGGCATATGAGGCCGTTCTTGCAGCATACCAATCTGATCCGGAGATGAAGGCGAGAGTCGATGAATCAGTGAGACGAATCCTTTCCATGAAGGATAAATATGGGATAATCAATCCTTATGTATCGGAAAAGAATCCAATCCCTGATATGGCATCACGGATTGCCCATGCACAGGAGGTCTGCCTTGGAGAAGAAGCCTATGCGGTAGAACGTGAGGCATCAGAACAAACAGTAACCCTTCTTTCAGACCAGAATAATCGTGTTCCTTTTTCTTGCTCTGAAATGAAAAGCATTGCGATATTCACCCCGACAATGCCCTTTACCAATGAAACATCTCTGGCAGTTGAGGAGATATGCAATCAGCAAGGCTACTCTCCGGAAATATTTGCTTATACCTATCAAAATGAAACGGAGTTATCCGAGGAGCAGCAACAGTCGGTGATGAATGCTTCTCTGGTAATCCTTGGAACAAGTTCATCCAATGCAACACAGCGGACTAATGAATACTACATCCCGCAGTTTTCACGGTATCTTTTGGATTTTGCCAGTGAGTATAAGATCCCGGTCGCAGGTTTTGCGTTAAACCAGCCGTATGATATCATGTTCATGCAGGATGTTCCGATATATGTTGCGACATATGCCGGAAGGGCCGGAGGTCAGAATATCCACTCTGCAATTCGTGCACTGTTTGGGAATATTCCGATTACTGGAACCCTTCCGGTGAATATTGAGAATGAGAACGGGACAATAATTTTTCCCATGAATTCCGGGATCATCCGGTAATTCCATATCTGATTCGATTATAAGCAATCAGATTTCAGGCCCATTAGTTCTTTTTTTCAACTCAAAACGGTGTAAAATTGGATTGTTACAAATAAATCACTATAAATAGTTCTATACAAAGTATGTATTATCCTGTTATTACAGGGAGTGCAGAAAAATGATTCGAAAAATAATTTTTTTAATATGTGGGATGCTTCTCCTGACCTGTTTTACACCATGTGTCATGGCTGAATTAACCGGAGAACGGATATCACAGGCTCTCTCCGACAAAGGAGTAACAGTGCCGGTCGTATGTGACCAACCGTATGCCTTATGTGATACGGCATATTGTGTGCCGGCGCAGGATGATCCCTCAAAAGTCCTCTGTTCCTGTTATATGGTGGACGGGCCTTCATTAGGCGGAAATAACTGTTCAGTTCTGGCCCCTATTGGGATGTACGTTGATGAATACGGAGACTGGATGATTAAGGCAGGTTACCCGGTGGGCCAGATAACGTCTACATATTCATTTTACCATGCAGCCCCGACTGAAGGAAATGAGATTGATCCAAATAACACCTCACCTGATTATTCAGGAGATATTTATCTGAAACAATGTATGAATGGAGACTGGGCTGACTGTTGGAATAAACCATGTTCGGTTCTTCCCCAGGACATTCATGCTGACATCAATACAGACAGGCCGGCATCAGAATATGCAGTATGTGATTGTGGTCTTGTCGTGAACTCATCTGAATGGTTTATCGGAGTATATGGAACTGACCAATGTGAGGATGAGACGCTGTGTAAGGATTACATCATCTCCGGGGCGAATGTAAAGAGTATGGATCCGGGTATTGAGATATTAAAGAGATATTTACAGGAAAATCCGGATCCCTATCAGCAGTACACGATGGGATACTGTGAAGGATGTGCCGGTTGTGAAGATGATGTGGTCGAAGAGACAATTGA
>CAZEWE010000209.1:0-4046 GCA_964515765.1 uncultured Methanospirillum sp.
CAATATATCGATATTTTTGAGTTTTGCGCCCTATTTCTTATGGTGAAGAGAATGGCCTTGAAATACCTCATATTTAAGGTTTAATTGCACTGAATCGGATGGAAATGGCACCTGTAGATTGCCGCTATTCATTGTATCAACAGGGGGTATAGTTTATATGGGTGCCGATCTCTTTTGGCCATACCGTCCTGCTATGGGCGTCAGCAGAATCGCGCATATTGGCGGTTAAATTTAAATTTAATGCTAATTTGAACCTAATTTTCATTTTGGGAGATATAGATCTATAGTCTGAAAACCTGGATGGAATCGACCCTGAAAAAAGGGGAGCGATAAAAGAGTTTGAACCATATCGAAAAAAAAGGGTTTATTACACAAAAAATATCCTGACATACGTAATGTCGAACCTTATGTATAAGCCTGTTCTTGATGAAACTAGTGTAATATCTGTTATTGGCTCAGGTAATATGGGTTTTTCTCTAGCTTTGGGTTTTCTAAATTCTTTAAGGTTTTATTCTACAACTCTTCTCAGGAAAAACCGGATCCTGTTTGTAGCGATGAAAGTGTAATAATCACCCATTACCCAACATCACTAGAACAAGCCTCAATTTTTATCATTCATATCCCAATTCCATGTCATTATGATTATTCTCCCAATATGGAATCTCTGCGTTCAGTTCTTCGAATAATCCGACACTATATACGGCCAGGCTCTTTTGTAATTCTTGAAAGTACTACATTTCCTGGAACTATTGAAAAAATAGTGATTCCTGAATTGTCATTGTCAGATTATGATCCCGGTTATGATTTTGGGGTTGCTTATTCGCCTGAAATGGAATATCCGATTTTGGATCCTGCGTTACCAAAAGGGCAAAAAATTGTAGGGGGATACACTCCTGACTGCACCCTGTTTGCTGCTCAATTATACAAAAAGATATTTCCTGAAGTTATGGCGGTCAAGGATTGCATGACCGCTGAAACTGCACAAAATTTATTGGGAACATTTGCCAGTGTAAATACTGCCCTTGTCAACGAGATGGCAATTTTTTGTGAAGGAGTAGGTATCAGCATCTGGGATGTAATTTCTGCAGTAGCAGCGAAATCGCACGGATATTCTGTTTTTTATCCCGGTTCAGGAGATTTTCATGATTCAATTCCCAAAGATCCAAAATACCTTATGCGTTCTTACAGTTATTATCGGATGCGACCTAGTTTTTTCCAGAGAGCTGCGGAGATGAATGAGTATATGAGTAAATATGTGTTTGAGTTGATTTCTATAGAATTTATGAAGATTAGTAAATCTTTAAATAACTCGGTAATTACATTTATTGGACTTGAAAATAACCAGATTGATCCTGCTTTCTCCTCTTCCTCATCATTCTCGGTTATTGAAAGAATTGCAAACTCTGGAGCTGAGGTGCGATATTATGATCCGAACATCCCAGAGATTACCATTGAGACCGGCACTATCCATAGTGAGAAGTCAGTTCAGGATTCAGTAAAAAATAGCGATTGCATGGTGTTCCTTTATGAAAATGAGTTCATTATGGAACTTGATATCAAGGAGTTAGCTGGGTATATGCAAACCCCTGTCTGCATTGATTTAAAAAATCTATTCAATCCATGTGAGGGAGTTATTTATCGCGGTTTAGGAAAAGGATGAAAGCCCTCTGAAAAGATTAAACATGCACATCTGCGGAAAAATTGGGGTTATTATTTCGCTCATGTTCTCACAATCCCCTCATTACCGGTTGTATCTGATTATCATCCTGTCAAATAGGCGTTCAGCACTGCTGCCGGAGGATACTGAGCAAAGGTCTTCCGAAGACAGGAAGTGGTCAATGTGAGAAACTGGCTGATTCCTTCTGTGATAATCTTCCCATCCATTGTAAGAGCAATATCTATGTGTAATAATTCTAACCGCCTGTCATAAGGGAGTGTTAAGTAAAATGGCTGACCATATTCATCCCACCGGAAGTTGTAAAACGATTTATTCTGAGCCAGGGTGGCCATTTCATCAATTGAATGACAGGAATCAAGTGCCGTGATGAGTTTATCGATTTTTTCAGGACTATCCCCATAGAGTGTGAGATACGCCCTAATAAAATCAGAAAATCTATCTTCCAACAGGGAAGGCTTCACAAACCAGCAGAAATGCCGTTCCTGATGATCTTCGGTGAATAGTTCGAGCGGATATAGAGAAGAGATCGCAGTATTAATTTGTGATAATTCGACATCCTTATAGTTTTTTTTGACAAAGAGTGATACTGTAAGGCCGGTTGCAAGATACTGTCCCATATTCATCAGTATTGATTACGCTTTTTAATATTCCTACCGATCAGAAAGATACAACGGTTTATTCTTTTGTAGATACAATATGGTACTATGTATACGCTGGATATGGTCCGGTCTCGGCGTAATGAAATTCTCAACATCGCACATAAATACCAGGTGAGTGACATCCGGGTTTTTGGTTCAGTTGCACGTGGGTGTCAGGATGAGGCCTCTGATATTGATCTCCTCGTTCATCCAGGGCCAGGATTCTCTCTATTTCTCCATTCTGATCTCATGCATGAGCTCCAGGATCTTCTTGGTGTCCAGGTTCATGTTGTGAGTGATCGAGGACTCAGGCCCCGGGTATTTGATCAGGTCATGGGTGAGGCAGTTCCTTTATGAGGGATGATCTCACTCGTATCTCTGATATTTTAGAGGCCATTCATCATATTGAACGATATCAACCTGCTGATTTTGATGAGTTTCTTGAGAATGAACTGATTCAGGTATGGTTCATTCACTATATTTAAGAGATAGGAGAGGCATCAGCCGGTGTCTCATCGGAATTTCGGAAACGAAATCAATCGATCCCTTGGAGGCAGATAGTGGATATGCGAAATCTTCTTGTTCATCAGTACTTTGGTGTTGATCTGTACGAGGTCTGGAATGCTGTGGCTTATGATATTCCCTCACTTAAGAAAGAAATTGAGGGTATACTAAGTGATGAACGACAATCCTAAATATCAGCCCTATTTTATATTATTTTGTTATTCTGCCTTTTAGTAGGTATCAGATTCCTATTCACACAGTCTTACTTATCCCTCTTTCTGGTTTTTCAGGAGCAACATATTAGATGCCAGAAACCTCCTGTATAGTGTGAAACTTGTCGTGCTTTGTGATTAGGGATAATATTGTGAGGTTCTATGACAATATCCTCAGAAAATTCATCTAATTCTCACCACATTGATCTCAAACGACTTGCATATATCCTGAATTCTCTTGATAATTCTGAGTTTGAAACTCTGGAAATACTCATGGATAATGATGCGTTAGAAATTATTGGCCAATTATGTCACGAATGTGATGAGGTGAAGGGAATTCCAATTGATCAGTGGTGAGAGAGCTCCATATTCGATTCTTATGGCGACATCAGCATAAAATTAGTTTAAAAATTCAACGAATCTTTAAAAAAGAAAGTGAAAGAAGAGGAATTAATATTTGCGAATGATCCTTATGCTCATGAAGAGTTGCATGAACTATTAAAGGGTATCAGGTCGTCACATTTTTCCTTTGAAGATACTCAATATCGAATTGCGTACCGGATTAATAATATCTCGTGAAGTATCGGCATACTCCTGATCAAGACTCGAGAAAATTTTTTTGAATTATTGTTCAGAAAATTAATCTATTCTGTCTTTGAAATTCATTTCCTTGAGCTCCCAAAGGTTCATAGGTGCAGGGTACCATATGAAGGTACAGATCTCCTATCGTGGCTTACATTTTTAAATGCATATACGGAGGAGGAGATAATTATGGCAGCTGAAGGCAAACCCGCAATACAAAAAGCATATCATAATCTTCAGATTATGAGCCTGGATGAAGAGGCCCGGCGACTCTATGAAGCAAGAGAGATGTTTCTTCATGATCAGGCTACTCGAATGTATGAAGCGAAAGAGGAGGGACTGGAAGAGGGGATGAAGAAAGGATTGGAGGAAGGAAAAGAAACCGTCGCAAAAAACATGCTCTCGCTGGGTATTGATGATGAACTGATAATC
>CAZEWE010000210.1:0-4041 GCA_964515765.1 uncultured Methanospirillum sp.
GCAACCGCTGCAGCAACTGCCATTCACGGGGAGATCACCGATCCACGGGAGGTGCGATGATGCAGGTGTGGAGGTTTGGCGATAACATCGACACAGATGCCATCATTCCCGGACGATTCCTGACCATCAATGATCCTGCCGAGCTGGCAACCCATGCCTTCGAGGGAATCAGGGATGAGTTCTCAAAACAGGCAAAAGAAGGGGACATCATCGTCGCCGGCAGAAACTTCGGATGCGGATCATCACGGGAGCATGCACCCCTGGCCCTGACTGGTGCCGGGATTCAGATAGTGGTCGCTGAGTCCTTTGCCCGGATTTTCTACCGGAACAGTATCAATGTCGGGTTGTTGCCGGTCATCTGTCCCCGTGCATCGGAGATCAGTGAGACCGATCAGGTTGTGCCCCATCTGAATGAGGGATACCTTGATGTATCAGGCAAGAAACTGCCCACTGAACCGGTTCCGGAATTTCTCAGGCGTATCATCGACGCCGGAGGGCTTGTTGCCTACGCAAAAACAATACGGAGTGAAGATCTGTGCATAAAGTAGCAGTAATCGGTGGAGACGGTATCGGACCTGAGATCATAGAATCAGGTAAAACCGTCCTGGAGGCAGCAGGAGAGAAGTTCGGGTTTGATATCGAATGGGCCGGATTTGACATTGGCGCAGACCGGTACCTTGCAACCGGCGAACTTCTGACAGAAGATGACCTGAAAGAACTGGAGAAGTACAAGGCCATCTACTTTGGTGCTATCGGTGATGACCGGGTAAAGCCAGGTATTCTGGAGAAAGGAATCCTCCTCAATCTCCGGTTTTACTTTGACCAGTACATCAATCTCCGGCCAATCCGGATGCTTGCCGGAGTGGAAACCCCGCTGGCAAACAAGAAACCGGAAGACATCAACTTTGTCGTCGTCAGGGAGAATACCGAGGACTTTTATGTCGGGATCGGGTCCCGGCTGAAGGGCCATGAAAAGAAGACCCTGGAAGTGAAACGGGATATCTATTCGGTAAAATTCGGACTTGATGTCGAGACCGATTCAGATGAACTGGCATACCAGATAGGAGTCATCACCCGTGAAGGTGCAAGCCGGGTCATGTCCTACGCCTTTGACCTGGCACAGGATAGAAAGAAGAAGGTCACCTCGGTGGACAAGGCAAACGTGCTCTCTGACGTGTATGGTCTCTGGCGGGATGTCTTCCTCGAGACTGCAGAGAAGTACCCGGGAACAGCCCACGAGTTCACCTTTGTTGATGCCATCACCATGTGGTTTGTCAAAAACCCGGAGTGGTTCGATGTGGTCGTGACACCGAACATGTTCGGAGACATCATCACCGACCTTGGCGCCATGATACAGGGAGGACTTGGTCTTGCTCCGGGCGGGAACATCAACCCGACAGGGACCAGTATGTTCGAACCCATCCATGGATCTGCACCCAAATACAAGGGTCAGAATGTGGCAAATCCTCTCGCAACCATCTGGGCAGGCTCCATGCTCCTTGAACACCTGGGTGAAAAGGAAGCAGCAGATAAGGTTCTCCAGGGCATTGAAGCCTCTATCCGTGAAAACGTGGTAACGAAGGATATGGGCGGCTCAGCCAGCACCAGTGGTGTCGGTGACTGGATCGCATCGTGGATTAAAACCTCATAATCCCGTCACCACTCTTTTATAAGCAGGACTGTCTTTCGTATTTCACGTATCGTCACTGAAATCTGTTCAATTGCAGAGAGAATACCATACATCACGGTCCCTGATTCATCGTCCGAATCAGCCATCTTCCTGATATGAATGCCATATTGATGATTCACCCGATCCCGGAGAAGGGAATCATTGATCCGCATGGTATCATCAATGGTTTTTGGGAGAGATGGAAATGACTCGGACAGCATTGTCAGGTTTTCAAGAACCGGATTGGTTATGGTGGTAAAGCCGTTTCCAAACTCTTCAGAGATTAATCCTGGTTTTTCCCGGCTCTTATGGATTTTTACACACAGGTACCAGATCTGATCAGCCAGCTGATGACTGAGATCAGAGATCCGAATAAGCACCGCGATCTTCCCGGCATCACCCTGCGTGAGATCCGCTTTGGAAACCGTGACTATTGCTTCATCAATCTCCCCGGTGAGATAGTGTATGTACTCATGAAGATGCTTTATCTCACTCTTCTCTCTCGTTGCGGTCTTTTCAATCTCGAATACCCGCTTCATCATCCGGACATTTTTCTGAATGAGATGAGCGACTTCCTCCTGAATCAGACCAAAAGAGAGATTTTTATCCGGAGGAAGAGGTTTTGTCAGGTGGACGGGCAGGAATACTATCTCCCCATATTCGCCTGGCACCAGTTTTTGTACAAGAGTGGCAAATGGGCCGAGGAGAACGAGGAAGATGATGGCACAGATGACGTTGAAGATAAAGTGGGCATTTGCAATCTGCTGTGCAGGGCTCCCTCCCAGGTCGGTGATAAGCGTTGAGAAGGGACCCATGACCGGTATAAAGATCAGGACGCCGATCAGGTTGAAGAGGAACTGGGCAACAGCAGTCCTTTTTGCAGCAGTATTCATCCTGGACGCGACAAGAAGTGCTGTTGTCGGAGTACCAAGGTTTGCTCCGAGGACGATTGGAATTCCTTCAGCCGGGGTGATAAGACCATTCATGGCCATGATAACAATCAGACCAACAGCCACCGAACTTGACTGAAAGATAGTGGTAATTAAAAATCCGGCAAGAATCTCCAGAAAGACATTGTCAAGTGAGGCAACGATACCCACCAGCATGGGATCATTCTGGTACGGGGCCAGAATCGCGGATACCAGGTTCAGACTGAAAAAAACCAGGCCAAAGTAGAAAACCGGTTTACCAAATGCCCTCCACCGGCCCCCGGCGATACTGATGAGAAAACCAATCACAATAAAGACCGGGGCAAAGGAGGTTAGTTTGAATGCAACCAGCTGGGCGGTTATGGTAGTCCCGATATTTGCTCCAAAAATAATGCCCAACGAGCCAATGAATGACAGGGTGCCGGCATTCACGAGACCAACCGTGATCACCGTCGTTGCCGTACTTGACTGAATAAGTGCGGTAACAAGGGCGCCGAGGACAGTTCCATGTATCCTGGTCCGGGTATACCGTTGCAGCGTATTTCGAAACCTCTTCCCGGCAACATGCTGTATTTCGCCGGAGAACTGCTCTATCCCATACAAAAAGAGGATGATCCCTGAGAAAAGAGCAAAAATAAATTGCCAGTCCATCATTTTTCCTATTGGTTTTCAGAGTTATACATCCGGGATAAGGGTTATACTCCCGGTCGGACAGACCAGAGAACACAGGTTGCAGGCATCGCACCTGTCCCTGTCAATTGAAACCCCATTTTTTGAGAGACTCATGGCTTGGTATCCTCCGTCCCGGCATGACAGGACACATCTGCCACACCGGGTACAGGTCTCCTGATCGACTTTTGGAACCATTCTGCTCGTGCGGGAGAGCTTCTCATGACTGGTAAGGTGAGAGAGTGCTCTGCCCCGAATCTCATCAGGACTTTGATACCCCTTTTTCTGCAGATATCCAACCATCCCGTCACCCATCTCCCTGATAATACCTGCACCCTGCCACATAAC
This sequence comes from uncultured Methanospirillum sp., assembly GCA_964515765.1. Classification (GTDB taxonomy): domain Archaea; phylum Halobacteriota; class Methanomicrobia; order Methanomicrobiales; family Methanospirillaceae; genus Methanospirillum. The sequence continues at coordinate 3,616 of CAZEWE010000210.1, forward strand.
CGCAGAACAGACCTGAACCGCTGATGCACCAACCAGCAGATACTGAACTGCATCCTCCCACGAGCTGATCCCACCGATTCCGAGAATTGGGACATTGGTGTTTTGGGCGATCTGTGATACCACCCGGAGACCGATGGGTCTGACGCCAGGTCCTGAATATCCTCCATAGGTTGAGTGCCCGGCAACTGAAGGGGCCGGTTCAAACGAATCGATATCAACCCCCATCAGGCTCTGAACCGTGTTGATCGCCGATATCATATCAGCCCCGCCCTCTTGTGCAGCCTGTGCAATCGGAACAATATCAGTCACGTTCGGGGTGAGTTTGACAATGATCGGTATGGAAATGACCTCCCTCACAGAGCGGGTGAGGGTTCTGACGAGATCTGCCTGTTGCCCGATTGCAGCACCAAGCCCCCGTTCCGGCAT
>CAZEWE010000211.1:0-3989 GCA_964515765.1 uncultured Methanospirillum sp.
TCAAGCACCGGATCAACATTGATCCCAAGAGCCATCGCCTCTGTTCTGAACACCCGGACACCCCATCTGAAAAATGATGCAATATCTCCCGGCTCAAATGGAAGTTTTACAGATTCTTCCCCTATATCCTCCCTGGCCGATGCATGACGATCAATATTGGTAAGCCGGCCGATCGGATTTGAGGCCAGGGAGAGGATCTTTTTTCTGCTGTCATCAGGATCTGTATGAGACGAGATAAGTCCGGCTTTGATGAGATCATGAACATGGACTGATATTGTGGATTTTGCTTTTCCACAGAGCATGACGATCTCATCAAAGGAATGATCCCGGGATTGTAACAGTTCAAGTATCCTCTTCTTCACCTGGCTGTCAATCGCCATAACCCGGTCTCTGGATGAAAAGAGCTGGATATCGGCGTCCTGCTCATCTGCACTCTCTTCCCTGGTCACTGTTGTAAATAGATTTACTTCGGAAGGTTCATATTTGTTCGCATACAATAGAATGTTCGTATCAATACTAACGAGTTGAACCATGAAAGCAAGTGCATATAAAATCGCTGAAGGAGTATACTGGGTCGGAACACTCGACTGGGATCTTCGATCCTACCACGGATATACCCTTGATGGAACGACATACAACGCATTCCTTCTCTTTGGTGAAAAGACCGTCCTTATAGATAATGTCTATCCGGGGCAGGCTGCACAGATGTGGGGGAGAATTGCAGATGCATGCAGCCAGGAGGGTCGGGATCTTCATATCGATTTCATCGTCCAGAACCATGTCGAGAAGGATCACTCCGGAGCCCTGGCAGAGATTCATAAAAAATTCCCTGATGCACCCATCTATTGTACCGAGATTGCAGAAAAGGGGCTTGTCAGACATTACCCTGCCTTACAGGGTGCAGAGTTCAGGCATATCAAAACAGGGGATACCCTTGACTATGGGAAAAAGACTCTGGCATTTGTTCAGGCTCCCCTTCTTCACTGGCCTGACTCAATGTTCACGCTCCTTGTGGAGGATGGAATCCTGTTCCCGAACGATGCATTCGGCCAGCACCTCTGTTTCACGAAGCGTCTTGACAGTGAGATCCCTGAAACGGTTCTGATGGATGCGGCACAGAAGTTCTATGCGAACCTTATCGTTCCGCTGTCAGGACTCTTCATCAAAAAGGCAACCGAACTGACAAACCTCGATCTCATCAGCAAGGTGAAGATGATTGCCCCATCCCATGGACAGATCTGGACAGATCCATCAAAGATCATCAATGCATATGTCGGCTGGGCCACCGGGACCCTCATCAAACCCAAGGTTACCATTGTCTATGATACCATGCATGGATCCACCCGGATGCTTGCCCATGCTCTCGCAGAAGGAGTCATGACCGGCGGATGTGACGTGAAGATCTTTAACCTGCATGAGGATGAGCGGTCAGAGATAGTTAAACACATTCTGGAGTCAAAGGGCCTGATGATTGGTATTCCGACCATTAATGACATGCCCTATCCAAGCATCGGGGACCTCATCTATTACCTGAAAGGACTCCATTTTGACCGGACAGGTGAACGGTATGCCATGACCTTTGGTTCAATGGGCGGAAAAGGTGGTGCTCCGGCCATGATTGCAGATGAACTGAAAACCGCAGGATTCAATGTAACGAAGACCATGGAAGTCGTATTTGTTCCCGATGCCAATGAACTTGATCAGGCGTTTGATGCCGGTCTTGAGATGGCAAAAGCAATAAAAGAATAAAGGGGATTCCAGCCTGATCCCTTCTTTTATTCTCCGGTGATATCCTCAAAGGTATATGATGCATAGATCATCCCCAGCATCTCGAGATCAGAATCGGAGGATGTGCATACCACTGCCGGTTTCTGATGGACAAAAGTCATGAGGATATCAGGATTTGGTTCTCCACTGAATAATTCATCCACATCGGTCTGGATGGTAAACCGGTACGGATCCAGATTACCGAAAAAGAAATCCTTGTACTCTGCTACCTGCTCCGGGGTTGCATTGTAGGCCCAGTCTGCAGCATCTGCAACAGTCACATCAACAGGAATCCACCCATATTCGGGGAGATAAAACTCTGCCCAGAAATGGGTTCCCTGATGTCCTGGCACAATCTGGTACCCGCCAGGTGCCCGTGCAGGAATGCCAACTGCCCGGCATAATGCAGCAAAGTAGACACTCTGGGTCCCGCAATCGCCAAAACCGGTATCATGCACAAAGTCTGACTCAGGAATGGGCATGGCATTCAGGTAGGCATGTGGTACATTGCTGTAGGGTAGCGTATTCAGGATATAATCATAGATGAGCCGTGCTTTTTTATACGGGTTTGTTTCATCTCCGACGATCTCACGTGCAAGTGCTGTAACTTCCGGAGTGATGTTTATATTAGGCTGACTTTTTGTATACCGCAGATACAAGGGATCTGCTGTATCGTACATCGGAATCGATTCAGGATCCAGATCAAGAATCCGGGGGCTGGTGGTAAATGTGAGACTGACTGAGACATTTACGTAATCCTCCGTGATCTCCTCAAGAGGGAATTCCAGGTATACTTCTCCGATCCCACCCGTTGTCACCGGCCCGGATACCACATACTCTTCCGGCTGAACAGATGCAACCGAGATATCTGACTGACTGTCAATACTGACCGGAAGCGGGAACCAGACCTGGAGCGTCCCATTATCAGGAAGCTGGTCCCGGGGAATGCTCAGTAATCCCGTACCCTGGAATGTATGATTCTGATAGAGGGGGTTATCGTCATCGCGTGGAGCGCTGATAAACGGAGATATCTGATCGAAAAACGGTGATTCGCCTAGTGAACGGGTGAATTCCTGACTGAGCGATGCATTGTGATACTTGATATTTCGTGCAATGCCTTCAAAATAATAGACCTGCCCGTCAGATTCAAACTGGATTGACGCTCCTGGTTCTAAAAAGACCTCCCGTTCTTCAGGAGTGAATTGAGGGAATGCCTCTTGTATGGTGTCATCTGCGCTGGACCGGTTCAGTGGCATCTCGGCAAACAACCAGCTGATTCTTTTCGCCTGGCGGAGAGCGTCTTTCTTCTTCGCCTCATCACCATTCGCAGCAAACTCCTCTGAAGCGTTCAAAAACAGTTCATAGGCTTGTTCATAGTTCCCATCTTTGACTGCATTCTCTCCCAGTTGAAATAATCCATCTGCAGATTGCTCAGAGGCGCCGGCAACAATTCCTGGTATTGCAATCAAAACCAATAAAAAAAAGGTCATCACGATAAAACGACCAACCAACTTAACTCCCATATAATCTTTATTGTGATTGTGAAGGGAGATTAATTCTTCCAAAGCGGATGTATCACATCAGAAATCCCACATGGATAGCCCTTTTTACCAATGGAACCCAGGCATTCGAAGCACTCTGCATCATCACGAAATTTATATTCATTCTCACTAATTACTCTCCATGCTTACGTTCATCCTGCTCGGAAGGCTGACGAACCTTGCCGTTGAACAGACCCGTGAACTTGAGGAGCGAGACAAGCGGGCTGCAGATATCATCAAAAAGGCCGGAGGGAATCTGGTATCGCTTTATTATACCTTTGGTCAGTATGATTTCATTGCAATAATTGAGGCTCCATCGCAGGAGATCATGGGAATTATTCTCCTGGAGATCGGCAGGTTCAGTACAGTCAGTTCTGAAACCCTGATGGCAATGCCACCTGAACAGATGTATTCACTGATCAAAAAGATCTGCTAACCGATGCACTCAAAATTTTCGGTTTTTTGACAGAGCCAGCGCAGATGCCGGAAATATCCCTCCCACCCCATAGCCGGGCATGGATGTGGACCGTCGTGCAACGAGCAGGGATCCATTTCAATAGGGGAACAGACCAATACATCTGATTCAGTTATGGTTTCAGATATCGGGTATCTGGTCGGAGCAATCGGGACCTTTTTTGCAATCCTTGATCCGTTCGGAAACCTTCCGTTTTTTATTGCATA
>CAZEWE010000212.1:0-3944 GCA_964515765.1 uncultured Methanospirillum sp.
CCTCCGCCTTATCAAGATTAAGCAGTTCATATGTCGGTATGAGTGCGTAAATCTGAAACTCAATTGGAAAGCCCCCGGCATCCCGTATTCCCTGGAGGAGTTTATCATTTGGTGCATCAGATCGTGGAATGCCGATTTTTTTGCCCACAATCCAGTCTCCCAGGAAGGGAACAAATGCCCGGGAGTAAAACTCATGGAGCACTTCGCACATGATGCCAAATTCTCTGAGTGCTTTCGCGGTTTGTGGGCCGATTGCGATGACTCTGGGTAGTGGCAGGTCACGCAGATATGGTCCTATCTGATGGGCCGGAAGGGCACTGGTAAAGAAGATGCAGTCAAACTTCCTGTCCTTTACATCCTGAATAAATGCATCAATCTGGTCAGGGTTCATTTCTCCGATGAGTGGAGAGACCGGGTAACAATCATGGCCCCTTCGTGCGCACCTTGCCTGGTCATCTCCCTCTTTTCCTTTCAGACGTGTAATTGCAATCCGCATATCATCCCCCTGGCCCCTCTTATTCAGAACGGATGCGGTTATTTTATGCGTTCTATACACTTAAATCCATGAGAACCAGATGATTCCTGTTTTGGCCGGTATAACGGGTGGGATGATATGCGGGACAATCAGTGGTCTGACCCCTGGAATCCACGCAAACATGATTGCAGCCCTTCTCCTTGGATTTTCTCCCTCTCTCCTTCCTCTCCTGGGCCCGGAGGGAATGGCAGCGATCCTTATCGCCACGCTCATCACCCATTCGTTTCTAGAAATAATCCCTGCAACATTTCTCGGGGTGCCTGATGACGGGACATCCCTCTCGGTTCTGCCGGCCCACTCTCTCACGCTTGACGGAAAAGGGGAAGAGGCAGTCCGCGTATCTGCCCTTGGAAGTTTGTGGGGAGTCATCTTTGCAATACCCCTGGCTCTTGCGGCACTATGGTTCATTCCCCTTCTTCAGTCCTCTGTTGATATCCTGACCGGTTCACTCCTGGTTCTGATAATGGGGATGGTCATCGTACGGAGTGAAGCAGCCGGATGGCTCTGTGCCATCTGTCTTGTATCTGGTATTCTTGGTCTTTTTGCTTTCAGGTTTGAATATCTCTCATGGAACACCCTTGGAGCGGGAAGCATCCTCATGCCACTCCTGACCGGTTTATTTGGACTTCCGTTCCTTCTGACCGCATCCGAGGGAACCATTCCACGCCAGCGATTTTCTGGTCTTTCAATGACGAGCAGGAGTGTGGCTCGGGCAGCTCTTCCCGGGACAGTTGCCGGGCTGGTAGTGGGGTGGCTTCCGGGCTTATCAACCGCAAGTGCCAATACCGTGATATCCGGATGGATTCCGTACGATCAGGAGAGACTTCATTACCTTGCAGCAATTGGGGCTTCAACCCTCGCAAACAGTATTATCGGTATCGCGGTTTTTGTTGCCATCGGGAGGATGCGAAACGGGGTGATGGCCGCATTCTCCGGGTTTGAGACGCCTCCGGTTCTCTTCCTTCTGACAATCGCATGCCTTGCTGCCCTTGGTGCATATGCCATTACGGTGTGTCTTGCAGGTACGGCTTCATCCCTGTCGGGTCTGAATAGTTCCAACCTGAATACCGGGGTTGCGATTACTCTGGTTCTGGTGTGTGGAATTCTGACCGGTCCATTCGGTCTTGTCATTCTCATGCTTGCAACGGCCATCGGGATGATACCTGAGATGATTACGGTCTCACGGGTTCCCTGTATGGGGGTTGTTACCATTCCGGTCATTCTCTATTCATTCGGGGTTGTGGTGATATAAATGGCCGAAAATCAGGATGACCGGATATTTCGGTTCTGGTACGAGGCCTGCCATCAGGAAGATTCAGAGATTCTGGCTCCTGCATCTCCATCTTGGGCGGCTGTCATAGAGAGTGTTCACCAGAGCCGCGATAATTCAGAATTACTCCCCTTCCCGGTATGGCAGGAGGCTGTCAGTGCCGGGATTGTTCCTGACCGGAAAGGATACCTCTCCCTTCTCAGGGACGTTACAATCGGACTGATGATTCGTGACCTTGAAGAGGGATGTGATACAGATGAGGCAGCGCTCATTCATCTCATCAGAATCCTTGACGAGATTGACCAATCAATATCCCGCCTGTCAGAGAAGATCGAGGATTATTATATTGCACTACACCCCGCTGAACTCTCCGGCAATGAACGAAATATCAGTTCTCTTATAGAAACCCTGTCGAAAGATCAGACTCATCCGCTGAGCCATCTTGCGAAAAATATCCAGAGGCTTCGTGAATCCAGGACTCTCATCTCTCACAATGTTCGCGAATATGCAGCAAAATCCCTGCCGAATATGTCTGCATTATGTGGTCCTCTTGTGAGTGCCCGTCTTCTTGCGATAGCTGGCAGCAAAAAGCATCTTGCCTGTATGCCTGCCGCTTCTTTCCAGGTACTTGGAGCCGGACCATCATTATTTATGCATCTGACAAGCGGGACAAATCCCCCGAAACATGGCATAATATTTCAGTATAAGGGGGTCCATCATGCAAAAAGGCAGGTTCGGGGGAGGGTGAGCAGGGTCCTTGCATGCCAGCTGGCAATAGCTGCAAGGATCGATCATTTCCGTGGATTTCCTGATGAGGAGTTTATCCGAAAAGCAGGTGAGAAGATAAACAGGGCAGGGAAGTTGGAATGATCTGGCAGGATGGAAAATTACTGTCTCCCGGGGCAATTTTGCCAGGAGATCGTGTTCATCAAGGAATGCGGATCTGGGACCCGAACCACAGCAAAGTTGCTGCTTTGTGCCATGTTCACGATGAGCCTCCTGTCACCGGAGCCTGCATCCTGTATCTTGGCGCTGCAGCCGGGTCAACAGTTTCTTTCCTGTCTGATTATGCCGAGGTAGTGTATGCAGTTGAATTCTCTCCACGGCCGGTACGAAATCTTATCCGGGTTTCCCGGACACGGTCTAATATTATTCCTTTATTTGAAGATGCACGGTATCCCGAGCGGTACCTTCCCTTTGTCGAGCCGGTGGATCTTCTCATTCAGGATATTGCCCAGCGAGATCAGGCAGATATTGCGATCAGGAATCTTATATTTCTCAAACAAGGGGGTCATCTGATTCTTTTTCTGAAATTGTTGTCAATGGGGACTGAGAAAAAAAGGGAAGACTGGATTGCTGAAGTCGCAGGCTCACTTGAAAATGCCGGAATTACAGATCCTGAAGTTATCAGTCTGGATACCTATCACACCGGTCATGTTGCCATATGGGGAATGTATTCTCCCTGAAAAAAATTATGAAAAATGATAGCCCGAAGCAGATTCGAACTGCTGTCACAAGGTCCAGAGCCTTGTATGATTGACCTCTACACTATCGGGCTGAAGCCTCTATATGTTGTCTCCTCTTACTTATAATAGTTTTTACCTTTGTTGGGGATTTGTATGGTGTCGGGGAGTATGATGCGCGAAATGATGCCAATGGGTCATCATTGATAATGGTTCTGATCATCCGGATATGGATGCAGATCAGTAAAGCGGATGAAATTTTGAGAATATGAAAAAATGGGGTCACTGTATATCATTTTCTGGGGGTTCCATACCAAAAAGGATATAAAAGGCATTTCACAAATATCTAGTCATACTTCGATTTCTCGGAGTAGAGTATCTGTCCGGTGAACAGTCACCAATAACAATGGCTGATCGGCGGACGGATGCGAAATCGAACGTATGTTCGGAGGACATGTAATGAACGCAAAATTTGCAGTTGTCATGATGGTGCTTGTTGCACTTGCACTTGTTGCATTTCCGGCATCTGCAGCAATCAACAAGATCCCAGCCGGAGGAGAAGTCTTCCTTGGTGAGAAGGGACTTGATGTTTCTGCAGCATCCGGAGGAGCAAGCCAGGTCGCATGGTGGCAGCCAGGTACCAACACTGAGACTGAGCAGCCTGCAGATATTCAGC
>CAZEWE010000213.1:0-3931 GCA_964515765.1 uncultured Methanospirillum sp.
TTGAACTTATGAGTCTGGCGCCCTAACCAGCTAGGCCACAACAGCACAAAGTGCATTATAAGAATGCCGTCAGCGTGGATAAATATATCGATCTTTTCTCTCCGTATATCTCAAGTCTATTCAGGAGTAACAGTCAGATCATGCAAGGTAATGCCGAAAATCAGGTAATGGTCGTCCTGTGTACCGCTCCACCAGGAATGGCGCATACCCTGGCAACCCAGGTCCTTGATAAACATCTGGCTGCCTGTGTGAATATTTTCCCGGTACGCTCGGTGTACCGATGGGAAGGAGTGGTCTGTGATGAACCTGAAGAACTACTCATTATCAAGACAACCGATGCAAAAGTTGACGAACTCAAATCGGCTCTTGTCAGCATGCACCCCTATAACATCCCAGAAGTGCTCTGTCTGCCGGTAAAGGACGGGTATGATCGGTACCTCTCATGGGTTGCAGGTGAGGTCACGACAGAGCTATGATTTTCATATCCGCAATATTTTGCTGTGCATATTCACAGTGCATTCCGACTCATTTTCCTGATGCACAGCATATAGAATATGAGTGATCGATTCTGGCTGATGGCTTTGATAAAATTCATGAACTGATTGCCGATAATCCGGAAGGAATCAGCATTCATGAAGTAGCAGAACAACTTGGCATTCATCGAAATACTGCCGCGAAATATCTTGAAATTCTTCACAGTCAGGGCCTTGCCGAGGTCCGAAAGATAGGCGTTACCAAGCTTTACTACTCCAGTCGAAGGACTCCTTTTTCCTGTGTTCTGCGTCTCTTTTCAGAACCCATATTCGGAGTGGACCGGGGGAGAATAATCCGGTCTGCGAATAAAGCAGCACTTGACCTGGTGGGATTATCTGAAGAGGAGTGTATCGGCCGCCCGCTTGTGCTTCTGGATGAACAGATATGCACCGGAATCTCTGATGGAATAGCTCCCTCTCTCCGGGGGCAGTCCTGTTCATGGAATGTCATGAGACAGAGCCGGGGCAATCGGATTGCATATATCATCAGGGGAATTCCTGTACAGCTTGATTCAGGAAGGACCGGTGCGGCGATCATCATCCTTGAGGCATCTTCAGAAGAAGGAATCAGTGCCCGTCTTCAGTGCTGTGAAAAACTGCTCGACCAGTTTTTGGCATTAACAGATCCGATGATAGTGCAATTCTCCAGTTCTCTTGAGATATCATTTGCAAATGAAGGGTTTATCAGTTCATTTTCACCAGATCCATCTGTCGGATTTGAAGGACTCCTTCCGTTTGATATGATCATCCATGACCGGGACCATCTGGATGATGTACTCTCCCAGGCGAGGGAAGCAGGTGAGTTCAGTTCAGATCTTCGGATCATCCATCCATCCGGGGATATCAGGTTGTATCGCTGGACCATCCATGCAGACCATGATGAAGAAACCTGGCAGTACCTGGCAATCGGTAAAGATTATACCGAACAATACTTCCAAAGAGAACAATTCCATCAGTTTTTTGAATCAGCCGAGATGATCTTCGGGAAAAGGACCCAGGACCTTCGAGAGATCAACCGGCGATTATACAATGAAATATCAGAGCGCAGGCAGAGTGAAGAGACACTTCGGATGTATGAACACACCATCCGCAATGTGGGGGATCTGGTCTTCTGGTTCACCGAGGATGGTATGGTCGCGTATTATAACACTGCAGCCGGGAGATCGCTGTCCATACCTGAAAAAGCAGATCATCTCTGGATCAGCACATACCTCACCCATCCCCCCCTTGGTGACTGGAACCTCCTGTTCTCCTCCTTACGGGAACAGGGGAGTATTGTTCTTGAGACCTGCATGGTCAGGACCGATTCAACCACCCTGCCGGTTGAGATCCGGTTTACCCTTATTCCATACAAGGGGCGAGAGTACTGCTGCTGCGTAGCCAGAGATATTCAGGGGCGGATACATGCCCTTGACACCTTGGTTGAGAGTGAGAACCGGTTCAGGGAGCTTGCAGAGACCATATCTGACGTTGTGTATGTGCGTGACCTGCGTGATGGAACGATTGAATATCTGAACCAGGCATATGAGGAGATCTACCAAAGGCCGGTGAAAGAACAATATGATGATCCGGATTCATGGATCTCTTCCATTCATCCTGATGATTATCAACGGGTGGTAGCGCAGGCAGGTGTTCCATTGGGAGACCGCAAGGTGATGGAATACCGGATTGTCCGCCCGTCAGGAGTGGTCAGATGGGTGCATGTGAAGATACACTATGTCCGGGATAGTGAGGGCCGGCCAGTCAGGGAGATCGGCGTTGTTTCTGACATCACCCAGGAGAAACGGATTCAGGATGAGATCCGCCAGATAAATGAAAAGTTTCAGATGGCTGTTCATGCAGCACCTGTCACCATTTTCGGGCAGGATTTGGATATGGTCTATCAGTGGGTCGTCAATCCATCGATAAATCTGAACATTCCAGATATCATCGGGTATACTGATTTTGAGATCTTCCCACACGATTCTGCCAGAGAGTTATATTCGATCAAAAAGAGGGTTCTTGAATCCGGTGAAGGGTTTTCTGGTGAGATATCTCTCACCTTTGGGGGAAAACTCTACCCGACACAGATTTACATCCGTCCATTCAGGAATGAACTGGGAGAGATAACCGGTCTTACCGGAGCTGCGATTGATATCCATAATGTGCTCCATCAAAAGCGTAGATATACACTGAATGAGCAGCGGTACCGAAGGCTCTTTGATGCAATACAGGAGGGGTATGTTGTTTTTTCACCGGTTCATGCATCTGATGGTTCAGTTTGTGACTTCAGTATCACTGATCTGAACCGGTTTGCCCTTCAGCGCATAAACCGTCTCAAGAAAGAACTCATAGGAAGGAACCTCTCTGATTTCCGTCCTGATATTGATCACCAGTGGCATGACGCGCTTCTTTTAGTATCTCATTCAGGGGATGAAGTCGGGTTTGAAGGATACTCTGAATTATTTGGCGGTTATTATTCCCTCAAGGCATTTCCCGTGGGAGAAGATCTCATCGGTGTTGTGATTCGTGATATCACCGATCAGATGAGGCGGTCTGAACATCTGCAGGCACACCGTGATCTTGCCAGGGAGCTCGCGGCAACGACTGACATGGATCATGCTCTTGACCTGATATTGCGCACAGCACTCGATGTTCCGGGAATTGACTCCGGGGGACTCTATATCCTCCACCACCGTGATAATGTCCCGCTCTTACGGCTCCATTGTCACTCTGGTCTTTCAGAGGACTATGTCGGTGTGGTTTGTGACATGGTCGTAAATGATCATGTGCTGCAGTTGTTTGATGACGGTACCCCACAGTATGTCAGGACTTCAGATCAGGCAGCAGAGACTATCCGCCCTATTCTTGAGCGGGAAGGAATCCTGTCATATGTTCTCATTCCTCTGTATGAGGATGGTGACCTTGTTGGATGTCTGAATCTGGGATCTCATACCCTTCCTGAGATCCCACTGCGTGAACATCCGTTTCTGGAAGCATTGTCAGTGTGGCTTGGAAAAATCCTGGCACGCCTGATACATACCGGGACTCAGAATTCTGACACCGGGTATGCAGTGGTAAAATCAGATGGATGTATCATCGAAGGAACTCTCTGGGACCATCTCATGTCAGCCCCGGAGGAAATCCGTGAGTGTATCAGGGAGAATCATGCCGCGCTCATGACCGGAAACGAGATCAATTATTCCAGAAGAGCGCCATTGCCACCACTGCTGATCCGGTTCTGCCCCTGGGGTGATGAGGTTGCGTTCCTGGTCAGGTCAGGAGGGAACAGATCCTGATCTCCGGCCGGTGCAGGATGTGATGATAACTTCTATCACGGCGATTCCGGAGATCTGTTCTTTTGTGTACGGCGCGCCAGTTTCATGTGCATACTGCATGGCTATCTGTTCCAGTGCCCG
>CAZEWE010000214.1:0-3870 GCA_964515765.1 uncultured Methanospirillum sp.
GTCATCTGGACCATATCGGGGCAGTACCAAAACTGGTTCACCGGTACAATGCTCCCATTATCGGGACTCCATATACTATTGAACTGGTAAAGCAGCAGATCGAAGGTGAAAAGAAGTTCGGAGTCAATAACAAACTGATTGCACTCAAACACGGACAGCGATACAATATCTCAAATACACTGGGAATGGAATTTGTCCGGACGCAGCACAGTATTATTGATACTGCAACAGTTGCCTTGTACACTCCAAAAGGGGCGATCATCTATGCACTGGACTTTAAACTTGACCGGAATCCTGTTCTCGGAGAGCCGCCGGACTTTGCCAAACTGAAAAAGATTGGGAAAGAAGGGGTGCTCTGCCTGATCACCGAATCAACCAATGTGAACAAGAAAGGCCGGTGTCCGAGTGAGCAGATCGCCAAAAACATGGTCCGTGACGTTATCACCAGCTATGAGGATGACAAAAACGCGATCATCGTCAGTACATTTGCATCACATATCGCACGGGTTAAGACCATCGCTGAATGTGCGAATGAGATCGGGAGAAAACCCCTGCTTCTTGGACGTTCAATGGAACGGTACTGTGTCACGGCAGAACAGATGAAGATGGTCAGGTTCCCTGACACAACCAGTGTATTCGGAAACCGCCGGGTGGTTGAGCGGACTCTCCGGCGACTTATTAAAACCGGGAAAGATCAGTATGTGCCTATCGTTACCGGTCACCAGGGAGAACCTGGTTCAATTCTGACAAGGATTGCTCAGAACGATACTCCGTATAAGATTGAACGGGGTGACAAGGTGATGATCAGTGCCCAGCTGATCCCGAATGATATGAATCGTGCCCAGCGGTACCGGATGTTTACGATGTTAAAATCGCAGGGTGCCAGGATATTTGATGAACTTCACGTGAGTGGTCATGCATATTGCGAGGATCATTATGAGATGGTTCACCTGCTAAACCCGCAATTCATTGTATCCGCTCATGGTGGTATTGATCTTACCTCAGAGTACCTTGGGCTTGCAACCGAACTTGGATACACCCTGAACAAGGATTTCTTCCTGATGGCGAACGGTCAGAGACAGAAACTGGCATAAGGAACAGATTACGTATGGAGCTTGAGACATACCTGAAAAAAACAGCAGATGAGGTCAATTCTCTCCTGCAGGATTGTTATGGAGATCCGAAAACTGCCCTCTCCAGGGCAGCAAATCACCTGTTATTTGCCGGAGGAAAACGCCTCCGCCCGGCATTATTCAAACTGGCAGCTGATGCCGTAACCCCCGGTTCATCACAGAAGATAATGCCAGCCGGTCTTTCCCTTGAGGTGACTCATAACTTTACCCTGATTCATGATGACATCATGGACAAGGATGAGTACAGGCGTGGTCAGAAGACTGTGCATACCCTCTGGGGTGAACCGGCTGCGATCCTGGCCGGTGATGTGCTCTATGCCCGTGCATTCTTCCTTATCTGTAATGCTGAAGCTCAGGAAGATGCAAAGGTTCGTGCGATATCTCTTCTTGCACGAACCTGCGAGGAGATCTGTGAGGGTCAGCAGCAGGATATGTCTTTTGAGGAACGGGAAGATGTGACCAGGGAAGAGTACCTGGAGATGGTAACCAAGAAGACCGGTGTGCTCTATGGTGCTGCAGCCGCCATTGGTTCCCTTCTTGGGGGTGGCTCTGATGTTCAGGTTGATGCACTCTATAATTACGGGTGCAAGATTGGTGCAGCCTTCCAGATCCAGGACGATCTCATCGATCTCCTCGCTTCCTCTGAAAAGTCCGGAAAGGATCAGGCTTCAGACATCAGGGAAGGGAAACAGACTCTGATTGCGATAACTGCGAGAGAGAAGGGGATTGATCTCAAACCCTGGCGTCGCTCACTCAGCACGGATGATATTGCATCCCTCATAGCACTGCTGAAGGAAAAAGGTGTGATTCAGTCTGTAGAACAGGAAGCGAATGATATGATAAGCTCTGCAATCAATGGTCTTTCTGTCCTCTCTGATACCACCGAAAAGAAACTGCTTGCTGATCTTGCCTGGTACTTTATCAAAAGGGACTACTGATGGACGACGTGCGTTCTGTATTACTCATTGCTGCTCTTTCCAACGCAGTGAAACATAAGAGTGTTCCGGCTGCAGGGGCAGTCATGGGTGCCATTCTTGGAACACACCCGGAACTTCGTTCAAAGGCCGGTGAAATAAAAGGATTACTAGGTTCGGTTCTGGAAGAGGTCTCTTCATTATCTGCTGAAGATCGGGAAGAGAAGCTGAAAAGCATTGCTCCTGACCAGTACGCCTCCCTCTTTGAAAAGAAGGAGAAGAAGAAGACCGGTCTTCCGGATCTTCCGAAAGGTGAAGGAGGGGTTGTGATGCGGTTTGCACCCAATCCTTCAGGGCCGCTTCATCTTGGGCATGCACGGGCAGCATTTCTCAACGATGAGTACATCAGACGATATGGCGGGAAGTATATCCTCCGGATAGAAGATACTGACCCGAAACGGGTGGATCCCGAGGCCTATGATATGGTCAGGGAAGATATCGCATGGATGGGCCTTTCCATCTCTGATACCATCTTTCAGTCAGACCGGTTCTCAAAATATTATGAGGTCGGAAAAGAACTCATTCAGAAAGGCCATGCCTATGTTTGCCGGTGTGACAACGAGAAGTTCAAAGATCTCAAGATGCACAAGACCGCCTGTCCCTGCCGGAGCCAGACTTCTGAAGAAGCACTGGACCTCTTTGAACAGATGCTTGAGGGAGCATTTGCCGAGGGAGAAGTTGGTGTCAGGTTGAAGACCGACCTCTCTCATCCTGATCCAGCCATGCGTGACTATCCGCTGTTCAGGGTTCTCACGTCTACTCCTCACCAGCGGATTGATGCTATCGTATATCCCCTTATGAACCTCTCCGTCGCTGTTGATGATCACCTCCTCGGCATGACTCATGTTATCAGGGGGAAGGATCATATCGCCAACACGAAACGGCAGGAGTTTATCTTTAATTATATGGGCTGGGAGACCCCGGTATACCGGCATTACGGCCGGATGGGTATTGAAGGCGTAGTCCTTTCAACCTCCCAGATGCGGGCCGGAATCCAGTCCGGAGAGTATACCGGTTGGGATGATGTCAGGCTTGGTACACTTCGTGCCATGGCACGGCGGGGTATTCAGCCACAGGCCGTACGAAACGCAGTCGTTGAGATCGGTATCGGGGAGACTGATATCCAGTTCTCATGGGAAAACCTCTACGCGAAGAACAAAGAGATCATCGACAGTCAGGCTGACCGGTTCTTCTTTATTCCTGACCCGGTTCTGGTCCCCGTATCCGGAAGTGACCCGGTTCTGGCAAAAGCGATGAGATATCCGGGTGATGAATCAAGGGGATACCGTGAAATCCCCTTTGCCGGATCTCTCTACCTGCCAAAGGCTGAACTTGCATCGGGTGCAGCTTTTCTCCGGCTCAAAGATCTCTTCAATGTCAGGGTGCTCTATGAAGGTGACACCATCCGGGGAGAGTATGCCGGTGATGATCTGCAGGAAGCCAGAAGTAAAAAAGCCCCGATCATTCAGTGGCTTCCGGAAAACCATGCAAATCCCTGCACCCTGAAAACTCCGGAAGGAGATGTCAGCGGGGTATGTGAACCTGAGGCTGTCACAATAAAGGATAGAATCGTCCAGTTTGAGCGGGTCGGGTTTGCACGAATTGATAGAGCCGGCAATCCTGCGGTGGCATACTTCACCCACCGCTGATTTTTAAAAATTTTACGAGGAAAGGATTTTTTTCAGGTACTCAGGCAGGGCAAATCCTGCTTCATGAGTAGCCCCGTTATAATACTGCAGATCCGATAGTGAACGCTCCCGGAT
>CAZEWE010000215.1:0-3832 GCA_964515765.1 uncultured Methanospirillum sp.
TTGATATCACGGATTACTTCGATAAGGTCTGCACCACTCTCTGTCAGGGTGTATTCACACCTGACTGGAAACGATGTTGCATCTACTTTCTTTGTAATAATGCCTTCATCTTCGAGTTCTTTGAGCCGCTCAGACAGGATCTTCGGGGTGATATCAGAGAGGGCCTCTTTTAATTCAGAAAACCTGCGGGTATAATTCTGACCTTTATATAGCTCCAGAATGATAAGGAGGGTCCATTTTTTGAGCAGGTATTTCACGGTCATGTTGACCGTACAGATCTCATCCACAGTATACTTTCTGAAACTCGCAACTATTAATAAGTTAATATACAATTGATACTTTGTAGCATTTCCATACAGGAGAACGATACCCATGTTTTGTTACCAGTGTGAAGAGACTGCCCGGGGGACCGGGTGTACGGTGAAAGGGATCTGTGGGAAGGAAGATCATACTGCAGGAGTGCAGGATGTGCTCATTTATCTCTGCAAGGGGATTTCAGTTCGCAACATAGCGGCCAGGGCGAAGGGAGCAGAAAACAAAGACGCAGGGGTATTCATTACCGAAGCACTCTTTGCAACTTTGACCAATACGAATTTTGATGATGAACGGCTCAAAGCGCTTATCACCCAGGCCATCGCCATCAGGGATGCCCTCCCGAAAGCCGGAGAGAACGAGCCTGATGCCTGCACCTGGGCCCCGAAGAGTGATGCTGACATTGCTGCAAAGGCGAAAGAAATTGCAGAACTAGCCAATGTGAATGATGATGTGCATTCACTCCGGGCTATGGTTGTCTTTGGTCTGAAAGGTGTAGCTGCATATTATCATCATGCAGAGATGCTCGGATTTACGGACGCGGCAATAACTGATTATATGCAGAAAGGTCTGGCATCAACCCTGCAGGATATTCCTGTTGATGCAATGATCGCCATGGTGCTCGAATGCGGGGAGATAGGCGTTCAGACACTTGCCCTGCTTGATACCGCGAACACGAAGACCTATGGAAATCCGGAGATAACGTCGGTGAAGACTACGGTTGGAACAAATCCCGGTATTCTTATCACCGGACATGACCTTCGTGACATGGAGCAGCTCCTCGAGCAGTCCAAGGACAGTGGGGTTGATATCTACACGCATGGAGAGATGCTGCCTGCACATGCATACCCGGCATTCAAGAAGTACAAACATTTGATCGGGAACTACGGATCATCCTGGTGGCATCAGAAGGAAGAGTTTGATACCTTTCATGGTCCGGTCCTGGTCACGACGAACTGTATCGTTCCTCCCAAGGATTCATATATAGGCCGGGTATACACCACCGGTCCGGCAGGGTATCCGGGTATCACATACATCCCGAAAAAGGCAGACGGAACCAAGGACTTCTCTGCCATCATCGACCATGCAAAGAAATGCCAGCCCCCAGAGCCGGCCAAAACCAACAGTCGTGATCTCATCACTGGTTGTGCTCATGAAGCCGTTCTTGCCCTTGCCGGAACGGTAATTGATGCCGTAAAGAAGGGAGATATCAAGAAGTTCGTGGTGATGGCGGGATGTGACGGGCGTCAGTCTGAGCGTCAGTATTATACGGATTTTGCACAGGCCCTGCCAAAGGACACGGTTATCCTGACTGCCGGGTGTGCAAAGTACCGGTACAATTCTCTGGATCTGGGTGATATCGGTGGTATCCCCCGGGTGATTGACGCCGGTCAGTGTAATGACTGCTACTCACTGGTGGTCATCGCCAAGGCCCTGGCAGAGGCATTCGGGGTTGGTATTAACGAACTTCCAGTGGTCTTCAATATTGCCTGGTATGAACAGAAGGCCGTTCTTGTCCTCCTTGCTCTACTCTCCCTCGGGATAAAGAACATCACTCTCGGTCCGAAACTGCCCGGCTTTGTCTCTCCGGGGGTGCTCAACGTCCTGGTTGACAACTTCAATATCGGAAAGAACAGCACTGTTGAAGAGGACATGAAGCGGATGGTTCCGGCCTGATATTAATCACGGCCACATCCAATATTTTTCATCATCCGGAGGCGTAGGATTTCTATGCTCCGGTTTCCTCCTACCTGAAACGAATAAGTGCCCGAACGTCAGTACCTTTATAATTCTCCCCTGGTGAAGATCATGGAATTCAATTCAGATACCCTGGAAAAAGCGGATAAAACCGGTAAGAAGCGTGACGAGCTTCGTGGAAAAGTATTGACCCTGAAAGATCTTGTCGATTACCAGGATGGTACGGTTGCCAGCCGGATGATCGTGAATACGAAGGCAGGATCGATTACCCTCTTTTCATTTGACGAGGACGAAGGATTATCTGAACACACAGCCCCCTATGATGCCGTCGTCACCATTCTGGATGGAGAATGTGAGGTATGGGTTCAGGGTGTAACGTACCAGATGAAAGAAGGAGATACCATCATCTTCCCGGCCGGGGTTCCCCACGCCCTGAGCGCTATAACCAGGTTCAAGATGTCCCTGACAATGATCCGGGAGAATGAATCATGAGTGACGAGAAGGATGGAGTGTATTGCAAGGTCTGTGGGGGTATTGTCCCTCAGGACACGAATATCGGCTCCATTCTGGTGGATGGAAAGCCGACGGGAATAAACCAGCTTGACTTTATTATCGATGAGGTCGCAGCTCTTCATCTGGGAAGTGACAGTGATATCAGGAATGAACTGGTGAAACGAGCAAAAGTGCTCAACTACATCCCGACGAAGATGACTGAGAAATATGCTGATGCCCTGCTATTGGTATATAAAACACAGAAGATAAAGGAGTAAACGAAATGGATTCATATGAGTGCTCGATATGCGGATATGTGTATGATCCCGCTAAAGGAGATCCGGATAATGGTATTGAACCAGGGACCTCCTTTGAAGATCTCCCTGATGATTGGCTCTGCCCGCTCTGTCAGGAGGGTAAAGAAGTCTTTGAAATGATTTAATCCTCTTATTTTTATGGGATGATGTGGTATATTCTGCCGGTTTTCGATTATTTATTACCTCAGCGGTATACTTGTATGTGTTCATGAATTGAACATGAGGAAAGAGTATGCCTCATACAAACGAGAATGGAATTGACCTGAACCATTCCGGTTCAGTAAAAAAAATCCGGAGTTCTTCGGGTATATGGTATCCACAGTACTCCTATCCCCGGGAACTTCGTCGTGGAATATACTGTTGAATAATTATATCTCATAATGCTTTGGCAGGGGGTTTTGTCACCCTTATTGAGATCTGCATCCTCGGATAACTCGTACCACGCCCCGGTTATTAAAACCTAACAATCACTACCGACCTCAATATCAATAATATCACCTGAATCTTATGTAAGAAGAAGGAGGAGACTCCTCATGTAAAATCCTCTTTCTCTTCATTATCAATATGATAATCACAATACACGCATGGGAATTTTGAATAGTCCTGTGATAATATATGATACCTGTTCATTATACTGAACATTTTCTTTCAATTCTATGCCATAAAATGCCAGGTGCCATAAATGTACGTGGTAAAAAAGAAACGAACCTCAAAATGTACTGATGGATCTAGTATCTATGAATATACCTTGAGTGATCCGGTAGACAAGCCCTTCATTGCTATCCTGGAAACGCTCGGAAAAATAGAGAAGAGAGAGTTAGGAGGGCTTTTGATGTTTACTTTCAGGAAAGAAGATTGGTTTACTCTGAAAGGTATGTCTGACGACTTTATCTTTTATACTACCTTCCAGAGTTCGGATTCGAAATTCGCCGAAGAATTCATAGAAACCCTTCTGACAACCTATAATCGACAGAAAAGTTCAGAGTAGAATATTTTGACTATTCAGGATGAGG
>CAZEWE010000216.1:0-3819 GCA_964515765.1 uncultured Methanospirillum sp.
CTCCTGTCCTATGATGACGATTTCATGATGAAATACGTATATCCATACTCTTTTGAATATTTCCGAAAGATATCCATCTCCATCTCAAGTCCCTGAATAATACATTGTGCATCCTGATTCCCGGCATATTTCTCCTTGAGCATCCCAAGTCGTGCGGCTAACGCATTGTAATAATGGGTATACCAGCCGGTATCAGGAAGCCGGAATGACCCGACCAGTGAATACCCCTCTGCTCGAATCATCTCCTCTGCTTGAGCCACGGTTGGCATATCAGGGGAGATCTCATTCATGAACTGTGCACATTCGTCTGACGGAGAATCGGTAAACCAGGTACAGTCAGAGATCATCATGTATCCATTCGGTTTTAGGAATTTCTTCCACGTCTGCAGGGCCGGGAGAATACCAATGATAAACGCTGAACCTTCTGCCCAGATGATATCAAAGGCCTTCTCATCAAATGGCAGATTATCCATTGAAGCCTGACGAGTCGTAATTCTCCCGTCAAGTCCTGCTTTCTTTGCCCGGGTGGTGAGATCATCCAGAAATGGCTGATAGAGATCTGATGCAGTAATCTGACAATCCGGACAGATCCGGGCAAGAGTCAGATCCTGCATACCGGATCCACATCCGATATCCAGGATCTTCCCCCGTTTGGCATCAGGAGGAAGGAATGAAAAGGCAAATGCCGTTGCTTCGTCAAGACCCGGACCCTGCCGGGGCAATCCTTCAAACATTGAACAGATAAGTGTTACATCCATGGGGAAACACGTTGGAATGAAAAGATAAAATGCTTTCTGGTTTATTCTGGAGAAAAAAGGGCAAATTAAAAAGATATCGAATATGGTTGAGAATATCGCCATGTTGAACCATCAGGAGGAAATTAATAGCATATCATAAAAATATTCAATCAAGGTGGCAGGATCCACCGGTAATTATAATATCATCACGATAATATCTTCTGATCTCGATATCATGTCATCAACACAGCCCCATGGTTTTTTTGGAGATTATCTCACCCTATTTGCCGCATGCGAGGTGTATATTTATGTTTTCATGGAGATCGTAACAAAAATTCGTGCCGTTGAACGGGTAATTTTTAAAAAAGCAACAATCCGGGATTACACAGGTTTTGTGATAATCTTTGGATTATTCTCAATTTTTGGCACATATATCGGTATCCCAGTTGAAGATGGAGTTATCAGTAACATCAGGGATCTGTCACCAATGATAGGCGGGCTTGTGGGTGGCCCATATGTGGGATTAATTGTAGGATTAATCGGAGGAATTCACCGTTTTTCTCTTGGAGGAGAGACCGCAGTTACCTGCCTGATTGCAACCGTTCTGGCAGGGCTCTTTGCTGGTATTTTGTATCACCTGAATAAAGGGAAATTACTCGGTATCATCCCTGCTATGGTATTTGCTGCTGCGTTTGAGATATTTCATGGATTCATTGGAATGATAATGGTACAGCCATTGAGTGAAGGAATAGAATTATTCTTCAGGGTAACGCCAAGCATGGTAATTGCCAATGCACTTGGCCTTGCAATCAGCATAATCATTGTGAATAGCAAAATTGAACTTGAGTCCTTTTTACACCCAGAAGTCCTGGAAAATATGGAGAATTAGAATCATGAGTGCCAGAGGTTACAGTCCGACAGAGGGGGCGAATATAAAAAGAGTATGATTTTGAATTTCTGGTGATTAGGTCATACCTGTTCATCAGCCATCTCATACCATAAAAACCGGTGATCATTCCAGAGCCATTCGCACGCCAGCACTGCCGGAACAAACATGGGTTTATACCGGATTCTGATACGAAACCGCTTTTTCGTCCTGTCTTGTACTACTCTCTTTCCATGAGCCTGCTGATGACAGGTATGACAAAGAACACGAAGATTAGACGCTGTTGAATCTCCACCTTCCGAGAGGGGGATGATATGATGAACCGAGAGATCCTGTTGTTCACCGCATATCAGACACTGGTGGCCATCCCGCTCCAGTATCTGCCTGCGGATAACATTCCAGTACTGCGGTCTTTTTCCCCTGATGGATGCATGTTCCTGCTCCACCCATGAATAAAAAAGATCCCTGCATCGGGGTGAGCAGCATGAATCAAAGGAATGTTCAGTATCAAGAGGCTTTTCACACCAGCGACAGAGCCCGGTGTGGTTCAGGACAGACTCACCGGATTGATTCATCCAGACAGTAAATCTGCGCTAAAACATATAGTTATTTCTATGAAGCAATTATGAGCAAATAAAATATATAGAGATATGATTTAAACATAAAAACTATATTCTCATGACCAAACCCCTATCTTCACTGAGGTACATGGAAGCATACCATGAATCATTCATTCCTGTCCTGCTCGAAGTCCACAAAACATGAGACCGATACATCTTCCAGTTTTCCCTCTCCATACCCGGAACCATTTCCAGAACCAGATGTCAGATGTACTGCCAGAAGCAGGATTGAAACTCACATACACCCATACCCGAAGACCTCCCTTGCCTGGGAGTTATTAATAAAAGTAAGCCACATATCCGTCCTCTGGGACATGGCAGCCTTTACGACCACCGAACGGCTCAGGATGAACGACCATGGGAGTGTACATGCGCAAGTTAGCGCTGCATCGGCTCTTACCATGCTGGATCTGCTCTGGTCATCTGAAATTGAACCAGATATTGTCAAAAAGGGGGGAGACCAGGATGATGCGACGCTTATCATCCTCTTAAGTGCCCTGTGCCATGATATCGGGAATGCCATCCACAGGGATTCCCACCTGTCACATTCCATGATGCTGGCCCAGCCAATCCTTGACATGATCCTGCCGGTCATCTATCCTGACCCGAAAACCTCTCTGCTCATCAGAACCTTCATCCTCTCGGCTATACATTCCCATCATGGAGACCCGAAACCCCTGACTATCGAAGGGAGTATCATCAGTATTGCTGATGCCTGCGACATGACGAAGGGTCGTGCAGGTCATTCGACCGATATCTCCACGGCGTCTATGCATGCAATTTCTACCCTGGCAATCGATGATGTGCGAATCACCAGAGGGCTGAACCGTCCGGTTGAGATACAGATTGTCATGTCCCAGCTGGCCGGGATGTTTCAGATCCATGAGACCCTGATACCAAAGATACATGCAGGGTTGTTAAAAGAACATGTAAATGTCTATATTCCGCTCCAGGACCAGTACATCTATTAAAATCATAGAAAAGAAGGATTAATCATCCTCAATCATATCAGGAAACACAATATCAGTAATAATATGTGCAGGAAATAAAAGAAGCCAGAAGTACAGGGCAAACGTTGGCTTTATAAACGAGATAGGAATTGAGAGCAGAAAGATAGTCGGGCTGATATAATTCTTAAGCGTTGTCAGTCTGACGAAATCTGCAGGGAGATCCTTATTGATATGCAGATATCTCCGTGATGCATAATGCCAGATAAAACCCAGGAATATTCCAGGAGCAGCATACCCCAGTGCAGCAATAATCACCGCCAGCTGGATATGTCCATACTCATTGATGAGTTTCGTGACAAAAGGCATCATTATGATAAACAGCAGAAAGAACGTATTTAGCCGCATCAGGATGCCATCATACCCGATGATAAACCGGAAGATACGATGATGATTTGACCAGTATGCTGCGGTAATGATGAAGGTGAGGAAAAAATACAGGAAATGGGAGTATTCATCAACCAGACCCTGGACTAAAAGTGCATCCTGCTGTTTCTGCAGATCAGGAACCACAAGATCAATTGCCAGAAGTGTGAGGGAGAATGCAAAGACCGCATCACTAATCCCGA
>CAZEWE010000217.1:0-3796 GCA_964515765.1 uncultured Methanospirillum sp.
TGGCTCTTGTTCGAGTGGAGTTCAAGGCAGAATGGTGCAAGACCTGACTCTTTCAGCCTGCTATGGACGACATCAAGGGCCACCCTCTTTTCAGACACAAAAAGCACGGTCTTCCCAAGAGCCAGGCAATGGGCGATGATATTCGTGATGGTCTGCGACTTACCGGTCCCCGGAGGTCCATGGAGGACAAAGGTCTTTCCCTCCCCGGCAGCGATGACTGCAGCAAGTTGTGATGAATCAACGCCAACCGGACAGAACGCATCTCCCGGCTGCACAGATGAATCAAGAGTTGCCGGTGTTCGGAATGAATCAACCTTCGGGAATGGAAAGTGGCGGGGATCCACAAGATTACTCACCATGGCATTCTCCATGAACACCTCTGCATGAGTAGAGAGATCCCGCCACATGAGGTATTTGAGAAAGGTGAAATGACCGATAACCGCCGTGCTTATGACCTCATACCTGGGCAGATTCTTTACACTCTTCCTGAATTGGTGCAGGACTCCGGCAACATCCACCCCATGCTCATCCATCGGGAGGGGGTCAATATGGGGGATTTCAATCTGAAAATCCTGGTACAGACGTTCCAATAAGGTGGTGTTGACCCGGGGTTCATCATCCCCCATCCGGATGGTAAACCCGGTGGTCACATCTTTTCTGGTAATTTCAAGGGGGATGAGGAGAATAGGTGCATGAAGAGGTGTATCGGAGCTGTCTGTCTCATACCAGACAAGAGTCCCGAGTGCAAGGTAGAGGGTTTCTGCTCCGCTCTCTTCCAGGGACTTTTTCGCCTGGGTATAGAGATTGTACAGTCGCTTGCTCAGTTCCTTCTCCGATATCTGACAGTATAGCCGGGACCTGCCCATCTCATCGGTGAAGTACCCGGACAGGGGATCATGCGGAAGCAGGGAGTACGGGGTGATTCCTCCGGTATGGTCAAAGTGATGAACATGAAACGCCCTCCCTTCTGATACTGCATCCTTCAGCCGTGCGATGTCAGGAACCAGAAGCGTAAGATGAGAACTCGAATTATGAACGTTCAGCAGGTGGTTTCGCAGCGTGAGATCAAGGAGATTATGCATCCACCGTTCCAGCCGAGGGTATGAGGGACGTTTCTGGTCAGGTGGGAGGAAGGGAAGGGGCGGATGGATCTCCGAAGGAGGAGCA
The DNA here is from genome assembly GCA_964515765.1 of uncultured Methanospirillum sp. Taxonomy (GTDB): domain Archaea; phylum Halobacteriota; class Methanomicrobia; order Methanomicrobiales; family Methanospirillaceae; genus Methanospirillum. The sequence goes on from CAZEWE010000217.1 coordinate 1,168, forward strand.
GGAATGGAGCTTTCAGATGCATCCGGGTCAGGGGGGATGAATGAGGTATCCGGCTCCCTATCTCTCTCCTGATCTTCTGGTGCAGAGATTTCATCGGAAACAGGCAGGTCTTCTGCCCGGACCGGAAGGGGAATTATGTTATATCGTCCATTCCGGGAAGTCTTCACATCAATGGCACAGAGAAATCCCCGGGCTTCAGAGAGGTGCCCGGCTGCACTGGCCACGGACTCCTCATAGGAAAACGGGGTGTCTGACGTTGCTGTCACCACGTCAAGAACGATAATTTCATCCAGTTCCACCCGCTTTTTGATGGGCAGAGATGTTTCAATGACCACATCATGAAAGGAATCAGGAATCAGCCAGCACCCGGTAAAGGCATGTCCCTCAGTGATGCATATGAGGGGGTGAAGGCCGATTCGCTCCAGACATCCGGAATAGAGAAGGGAGAGATCAAGACAGTTCCCCATCCGGTCCCTGATAATCGATTCAGCAAGCCTGACCTTCTGTCCTTCCTGCTCAAACCCGGCTTCAGGTGTCGCATACCTGATATGCAGATCCTGCAGTGCAGCATACACCGCCGCCGCCATCTTCCTCACCCGGTTGCTGTCACGAGTCTGATACCCGGTCAGTGAGGAGTCTTTTGTCCATGTATACAGGATATCCTGTGCTTTTTGCAGAATTGTGGTGATTGCAGGATCGTTCGGGATGATAAACGCAGATATGAGTTCAGGAATTGACTTGAGCCCACTCCACTGATCATAGGCAAGAATCCTGACCGGAAATGACTCAGTGAGAAGCGGTTTTCCCTGGTGCGTAACCTCAACCGTGAAGGATCCATGAATCGGGGAGACGATTTCTCTGAAAAACGTATGGCACAGGATGAGGGGGATGGTATGAATGGTGAAGATCTCGCCAGGTGAGATCTTCGATAGAATAATCTCGTATGGATCAGAAAAGGGCGGATCTGACGTTATGGCAAGGCGGAGATTGTACAAGGGAGTATCAGTACTGTTCCCGACCTTTATCCGCTTGATAACAGGAATCCGGTTCTGCTGCACCGCATAACTGACCGCCTGATCATATTCCACGATAAGGGTAAGGGGGGATGACCGGGCAGGTATACTCAGTGGATTCAGCGGAAATTCCTCATTATTCACAATATCACCTTTCCGGTCATCGGAGAGATATTCAATACCCGGGATCGCGGCTGATGGCTTCGTCGTATATTGATCTGGTATGTTGCGGGTGTTTATATTTTCGAAAAAACCGGGTACCATCAGAATAAATTCAGATATCAGATAGAATGTATTCCCCTGCACGGGGATTTGTGTGTCAGGTGGGAGAATGTGGTGAACAGGAGTTCATATGATGGATGGTAGGTTATGCAGGGGATAATAGTAGTATTCACAAAGAGATATATGAATATACGTGCATGAACATATTGAGCATTATGAGCATTTTGAACATATCTGATTTACGGGTGAATACATGACTCCTGCCACTGAAAACCTTGAACAGCTGGTCCATATCATCCCAATCGGGTATGAGATAGACCGGGTGATCACCCCCTTTCAGGAGATAAAAGCCCACCGGGTCCACCTCATCTCTATGGATGACCTGACCAAATATGATAACCCTCAGGAACATGCATTGACATCCAGACAGCATGGGTTTGATGAGCGAAACCGTGAGGTTCTGGAGAAGAAGGGGATAGACGTTGAACTGCACCGGATAGACATGTTTGATATCATTGAAGTGATGAAGACCATCTCCTGGCTTATTGTAAAGGAGAAGAAGATGGGAAACCGCGTCTATGTCAATATGTCCGCCTGTGGAAAGATCGCCTGCGTCGGGGCAACCCTGGCGGCCATGATCCATAATGTCAGGTTATACTATGTCAGGGCCAGCCGGTACTCATCAACAAAGAAAGAGCAGAATGAGCATGGGCTGTCCATATGTGATGCGGTGAAGGTATGGCAGCTGGAGAATTTCAGGTTTGCACTTCCTGATGAATCATCGCTCCTGCTCCTCAACCATCTGGCGACAAGTGATGATATCCTCTCCTGTGATGATCTCATCCGGTTCCTGCATTCTATGCATGTTGACGGGTTTGAAGAGGATTACTGGAATTACGCATATGAAAAGAGGAGAAAACTGCAGACCAAATACCTGATGAAACTGCAGAACCGGTACTTAAGTAAACTGGATGATGCCGGGTACATCAAAAGGAAGAAGGTCGGGAGGAATACCGTGGTGAAACTGACCAAGACCGGGAGATATGTCGCAGCAGTGAGCGGGATGGATGGAGAGAGTGTGTAAATCCGCTCCAGACAGGAAAACAGGGATTTGGGTTTTCTCCGGGCAGTACTTTTCACTGAGTGGGCAGGCAGATAAGAAGGTAATTAATTCCCTTCATCTAAAAATTTCTGATGAAAAAATTCCTATCGCTCATGGGTCTGTGTATGCTCATGATAGCCATACATGGATCCTCAATATGTTTTGCATCTGAAACACCAAGGCTCGTTGATTATTCATTGGATCGGTTTAACAAGGCTCCGGACCTGGTCAATACCGAACTTGAACGTTTGAATAAATCACCGGTTCTGATCGATACAGCATTGGATCGGTT
>CAZEWE010000218.1:0-3788 GCA_964515765.1 uncultured Methanospirillum sp.
TGGCATGTCTGTATGCTGCCTGCGAGCGGGCAGGATACACGCTTGATTTTGTGACTGGTCCTGAAAAGGATGTAACACTCTATAGTCTGAACTCCATTACCGGACCCTCGCTCCTCCCTGAAATAAAATCTGCAGATGCAATTACCATCATAGGCGGGCCCCATGCCTGTGCTCGATGGAATGATCTGGTGTCTGTCGCTGATTATGTAGTTGTAGGAGAGGGGGAGTATACCGTACCACGATTATTAGAAAGTATTGAGACCGGTACCCCTGTACCCCCCGGAGTTGCAACTTACGCTTCTTTTCAGTCAGTCGATCATACGGTTTTTCTTGATGGAAACCCGAGTTTTGGCGAATATAAGGGTTATATTGAAATTTCCCGGGGCTGTCCTTTTGGCTGCACCTATTGCCAGACTCCCCGGATTTTTGGAAAAGCCATACGCCACAGGAGTATTGAGTCAATCATTAAACTTGCGCACTCATTTCATGATATCAGATTTTTAAGTCCGAATGCGCTTGCATATGGAACTGATGGCATTCATCCTGAAACCCGTCATATACGGTTATTACTAAGTGAACTTGCAAAGATTCCTGATAAAGATATTTTCCTTGGAACATTTCCCGGAGAGATCAGACCAGAATTTGTCTCTGAAGAGGCAGTGGAACTCATCGCCCGGTATTGTTCAAATACCCGGATTCATATTGGTGCACAGTCTGGTGCAGAGAGCACCCTCAAGAAGATTCGCAGGGGACATACCCTGTCTGATGTCTGGAAGGCAATCGATCATAGTACCGATGCCGGTTTTACTCCGGTTGTCGATATTATTGTTGGATTTCCTGATGAAACTGATGACGAACTGCTTGAGACCGTCTCATTTTGTCAGGAGGTTTCGAAGATCGGGTATGTGCATGCTCATCGCTTTTTTTCCCTTCCTGGAACACCTCTCGAGGGCCGTGTATCCCGTGATCTGATCCCTGAGGTGGTATCAGCCCTTGGATCACTGGCATTATCTGGCAGATTGACAGGATCATGGAACAATCCTGAGATAAGATTTTTTAGCAAAATTTCCAAGTAATAACGTATGTTGAAAGCGCTCCTGCTTGCAGATCTGCACGGAGAATACGGGATGCTGGAATCCTTCATGGAACTGGCGCCCGATGTCGTCTTCATCGCAGGGGATATCACCAATATGGGAACTGCAAAGGATGTTGAGACCTGTTTTTCCCGGATCGATGTCCCGAGTTTTTCGGTTCCCGGAAATTGTGATCCTAAAGAGGTTGTTGATGCTCTTGAACAGAGTATCAGTGTCAACCTCCATGGTTCGTATATGAACCTGGGCCGGATATCGCTGGTTGGGATTGGTGGATCCAACCCCACACCATTTGGAACTCCGTTTGAAATGACCGATAAGCAGATCGATGATCTGATGAAGGTATCAATGGACCGGATGCAGAAGAGTACTCATAATGTCCTCATCAGCCATGCTCCCCCACAGGGATTTCTGGATGAGATCGGTGGCAACCATGTTGGAAGTTCCAGTGTTCTGAAATACATGGACCGGTTTGACCTCATCTGTTGTGCCCATGTTCACGAGCAGCGTGGGATTGTTGAAGAAGGTGGCATTAAAGTGGTCAATCCTGGTCCGGCTGCCATGGGCAACTGTGCCATGATACACTTTGGTGAAGAAGCAAAAGACATTGAAGTGAAATTACTCACTGTCTAGAAAGAAGGAGTTCCAGGTAGGAGATGCTGATTCGCTCTCCAACCACTCCCAGTTTTTCTGCCAGTTCATCTACTCTTTTTGCAGCACTCTCTGCATTATTTTCTGTAATCAGTTCAATTTCCACAAATTCGCCCAGCTGATCAACATTATCCAGGGCGATTGAAAAGTCCTGATAGGTATAATATTGGCGCAATTTCCGAACATGGGCCACTGGTCTGAACCCGAGGTTTTTGAGTATGGTATCAAAGGTTCCTGCATTATCGAGCAGGACATTGCATTCCTCCCGTATCTTCGAACCCATCAGGGTATTTTTCGGACCTTTATATGTCAGAATGGTTTTTCCACCGGCACTTCGTACCCGAAGCGCTTCATCAGTCTCTGCAAAATCACGGTGGGGAGCATTATAATAGAGGTCTTCTTCAATTACAGTTTCTGAATGTTTTCCTCCGATAGTAAGAATGCGGTTTTTTATCTCGTCAGTATGAGGGACTTTGACTTTTATTTCAATCTCAAGCATATACACTATCCTTTATCTATCTTGTTTGCCACTTACTTAAGGAATCAGGAATGCCAATACAAGAAGGTGACTTTATCCGGTTGAACTTTACCGGATATGCAAATGGTATACTCTTTGACACAACCGAGGAGCAGAAAGCCCGTGAGGCCGGAGTGTTTGAAGAACAGCGGGACTACACTCCCAAGGTTGTGTGTGCAGGAAAGCGCCAGATAATTCTGGGATTAGACGAAGCCATCATCGGGAAAGAGGTTGGCTTTGAAGAGACAATGGAAGTCTCCCCGGAAAAGGCGTTCGGAGAGCATGAGCAGGAACTTCTCCGTTCATACGAAAAGAAGTCTTTCAAAAATAAACCTGAACGGGGAATGCGGGTAACTATTCCGGATGCAGGTACCGGAACGGTTGTGAATGTCATTGGAAACCGGGTTATCGTTGATTTTAATCATCCGCTTGCCGGCCAGACTCTGACGTACACCTATCGCATCGAAGGGATTGTTGAGAGCGCGACAGAAAAGATTGCAGGTCTTATCAAGCTCTTTTCCGGGTATGATATGGAAGTCAGTCTGGAGGATAAAACTGCACTCATCAAACTGCCCCCGGGAATTTACTATGCGAGCAGGACCTGGCTGAATATGAAACCCTACATCACGAACTCAATCTTTGATGATGTTGAGGGAATTGAAGAAGTCAGATATATCGAGACGTATATAAACACAAAAAAAGAGTCTGAAGAGTAATTTTCAGACAACAACTGCTTTCAGGATGACAACATCTTCTTTTGGTTTGTCAAACCTGTCTCTTTTTGCCTTTGAAATTGCATCAACAATGTCCATGCCTTCAATTACCTTTCCGAATACCGGGTGTTTTGGATCAAGGTAGTTATTATTGACAACATTAATGAAGAACTGACTGCCGCCGGTATTAGGCCCACAGTTTGCCATTGAGAGAGTGCCGCGATCATTCCGGTTGCTCTTCCCAAACTCATCTTTGATAGTGTAGCCGGGGCCTCCGGTTCCTTTCCCCTCAGGGCATCCTGCCTGAACCATGAATCCGTCAATTACACGGTGAAAGATGATCCCGTCATAAAATCCCTTTTCGACGAGTTTTTTAAAATTTCCTGCGGTAATGGGTTTATCGTCATTGAGTTCGATGAGAATATCTCCCATGGATGTTGTCATTTTCACCCGTACTGGCTCTGCCATACGGTACATATAGAATGTTTTTGTTGAAAATTACTTCCCCGCTTCAGGTGGTTAGTGGTTCGTTTTGTACGGATCAATACGGGGTAACGAGAAGGATGAAGCGGAAAAATATGAATATATTTATAATATCTGAAGAATATGATCTTCTATATATCGAGAGCTGGTTCTGGTAACTGAGTTTCAGGTCTGAAATGACGTCAGGTGTTGATCTGAAAATTCATTTGGGACTAGCTTATCCACGTGGGGAGTGTTTAAAGTCATGCATGAACGACCGTTATACTATGTATTTGCCCTGTTTGTGGCATTATTGATGGTAAACCTGGTGAGCCCGGTTTTTGGGGATGGAGA
>CAZEWE010000219.1:0-3787 GCA_964515765.1 uncultured Methanospirillum sp.
GCACTCACAACCATCTGCCTGACCTCATCCTGGACACTGACCGCCCGGTCAGATACAGCACCAGTGTAACAGGCAAGGGTCTCAGCCTGCCCTGAAACCGCAGCAATCTCCCGTTTAATCCCATCTGCCTCAACGGTCAGCACATCAGCGGCATTTCGAAGCACCGTGATACTTTCAGATACCTGAACCCCGATATTGTCAAGCGAACTCCGGATTGTTATGAAATCTCCGGTCACCTCAAGTTTTGAACTCATATGGGCTGTAAAGTCACCGGATGCATACCGGCTGCTCACCCGGTCAATCTCCCCGACAACTGCAGAACACCAGATTCCGATAGCATCCATGGACTCTTTCATACTGGCAAAATCTCCCGGATATGCAATCTTCTCATCCATCCTGGACGAAAACTCACAGACTGCAAAGGCCATAGCAACCCGCTTCATCTCAAGAAGGGGAGTATTCAGCCTGACTAGCATCTGGTTCATCCCGGCAATCATCGCCTGGTAATACCCGGAAAGTCCTGACGTATCCCCTTTCACCGTAAGATTGCCTTCCATAACCGACATCGTGAAGGATTCAACGGTTGCAATCATGAGCTGCAGACTGTCTAATGCCCCGTTCAGATCCCGAATGATACCGGTAAACGGTCCTTCCTGTGGTGCCGGGATAGAGAGCGGAATCCATCCTGAGTTCATCTGCGAGATTCCGTCCGTAAGTGCACAAAACTGCTGCTGCACCTGCTCCATCATGGTATTTATCGCCTGAATACCGGGCTCTAGATCCTCCGGGCACGGTTCAATCTCTACCCGGTGAGAGAAATTTCCCGCAGAAATCTCTGATGCAAGCAGTTCCAGTGCAGAAGAGAGAGCAGAATTATCAGGATTCCCTGTCTTTTCTTCACTTACCGGGGCGATGAGTTCAGTTATGGTCAGAAACAGGACCGAACGCTTGAGAAGAACCACAGAACAGACCCGGACCGTAATCAGGTGTGACACCTCTGACACGGTATTTTCATGAACAAACCGAATCTCTGTGCCCGGATGATTTTGAACTTCCTGTATTGCAGGATGCTCTGAGAGAACGTCCCATTTCAGAATATTATTGTTCAGAAGAACATCAGCAGGGATGGGAATTGAGGAACCGGAAGACATGGAAAGAATGGTCCCATCCATCTCTGCGAGGATTTCACAGGATTCAGAAAGAGAACTCCTGATCGCATCATATGAGGGAAAGTCCGGCGGATTATCCGGTTTAATAAAAAACACCAGCATGACCGGGAGTGATGTGCCATCAGGGACTGTAGGAAGGGCGCGAATCTCATAAAATCCTGCCCCTTCCGGAAAGATGACCTCAGCTATCCCGGATGTAATCCTTCCCGACAGAGCAGCATCCCAAACCGACTCGCCTGAAAGGAGTGAAACGGACAGGTTTCTAAAATGCATCCCGTCCATTGTCTCTTTCTGAAACCCGGAGAGGGAGAAAAAGGCTTCATTTGCATGCGAAATCATCAGGGTATGATCACAGAGAAGAACCGGAACCGGGAATGAATCAATGTAATCATCCCAGCATGAAAAGGCATACGACCCCTCTGATACATGCTGAATAAGCGAATCTGCAGCAGCACCCTGTCTTGAAACAACAGATTTATGAATCATCGGCATGCACCTGCCCTGCAAAAGAAGTGAGTAAAGCGTTCATCAGTTCTTCCCCTTTGTAAAACCGGTAACAACTCTTCGGAATACATATCTCAAACCTGGCACCTTTTCCATAGGTTCCATTCTCAGTAATGCTCATCCCGGTCATCCCCAGGATTTCCCTGGTGTAAAAAAGACCAAGACCTGAATTCCGGCCCACTCCCCGTTCAAAGATGACCTTCTTTTTATTATCCGGAATACCCATCCCGTCATCCTCAATGATGAGAAGGCCATTATCAATCCTCTCAACAAACCGAATTTGTATTGCAGAAACCCGGCACCCGTGCATCAGGGCATTTTCAACAAGATTGATGACGATCTTTCCAAACATCGGGTCAGTATACACCTCAAGCGTCCCGGTTGAATGGAAGATGGAGACATTGCCAAATCCATGAGAATGGGTAATATTCTCGATTATACGGGAGATAGAAAGCCACTGGGGTTTCTGGATTCCGATCTTCTGGTATACATCGGAGAACATCAGATGTTCCTGCACATTATTCAGGGAAATCCCCAGTTCTTTCACATCCGCTTCAATCTCCGGATACTTTTGCGAGAGTTCAAGCAGATTATCATAATGAAAGAGCTGGGCGGTCAGTTCATTCCTGATATCATGCCGGGTAATCGTATTGAGGATATCGAGTTTTTTATTCGTCCCGATCAGATTTTCCATCTCTTTGTGCTCTTCCTGGATGAGAAAGTGATGAAGAGCATACGAAATCTCCCGTGCAACATCCTGCACCATCGCCTGTTCGTCAGGATCCCTGGCATATTCAGGCTCAAGGGTCACAGACACAATGCCAAATACTGTCCCTGCATGTTCCAGTCTGACCGTAAGGGTATGAGAGTCATGATGACCGGAGTAGAGCGGGCATGTTACACAAGTTTCATCAGGAGCACAGATAACCGGTCCGCACCGGCTTTGCAGGGCTTTCTTATAACAGGATGTCCGATTTCCGGCCTGAAGATACGAGAGGAACCGCCCCATCTGCTCTTCAAGACCGGCATGGTACACCCGTGTCACATTCCCGTTTGTATCAAACAGGACAATCCGCATGTTCTGGTATCCGGGCTCAAGGGTTATCCTGCTGCAGAGACGGCCAAAGACATCTTCTGTCCTTTCATTCCCATGAATGGTATCAGATACCTCCCGAAGAACCTGAAATATCCGGGAGAGATGCCTGACTTTCTGCTGGTCCCGGTACTGCCGGTATGCCTTTATGACCTTATCAGACAGTTCTGCATACTGTGATTTCGGTTCTCCTCCCTTCTGTACGTAAAATGTGGCTCCAGAATTGATTGCCGATACCGCAACACTCTCTCTTCCCCGGCCAGTGAAGAGAATAAACGGAATATCACAACCATGACCTCTGATCGTTTGCAAAAGCTCAATTCCACTCATTTCCGGCATTTCATAGTCGGAGATGAAGACATCCACCGGATACTCGGTCAGATGTTCAAATGCCTCCTGAACTGAAGAACATGAAGACACCCGGATATGACCGGAACGTTCAAGAAACGCCTTCGTAATATCGAGAACATGCAGATCATCATCAACATGGAGGACGTGGACTGGAAATAATGGGGTAGAAGCAGGCATCAGGATCACCCCAGTCTCCCGATCTTATCTGCCAGTTCCTGGGCAAGATCCTGCTCTATAAACATGGCTGATGCAAGACCTACCCATTTTGCCAGTTCCGTGCAATGTTCAGGGCCAATATCAGGAAAATTCAGACCCTGCAGATGAAACTTTGTCTGCCTTTCAAGGAGGGTGATTGCTGCAGGGCCGAGATATTCAACTGCAATCTCAAGCACTGCATCAGAGGTTTTGCTCATAAAAATCCCCCGCCTACCAGTTACTCATGCTGGTAGTCCTGGTGCATCAGGATCTTCAGACTGGTAATCATCCGTTTGAATGATGAAGCAAGTTCTCCAATCTCATCGTTCCGATTAATTGAGATAGACACATTCGTATCCCCTCTGCTGATCTTATTTGCCGATTCTATCAGCATGTGGATGTCACGGATCATCGTCCGGGAGAATATGGCAATAATAAGTCCTGCACAGAGAATGCCAAGGAACAGAATCAGATA
>CAZEWE010000220.1:0-3779 GCA_964515765.1 uncultured Methanospirillum sp.
CGGGATGCAAGGGACATGAGCAGGCATTTTGCGACGATCTCGTCTCCTTCATGTGCCTGTGCAAAGGTATCAAGGATATACCGGATGGGATCTCCCTCATGGAGTATCCTGATGACATCATCCCGGACTTCCAAATCGTCATCTTCGGGGGGAACCGGATCTGCCGTATTCAGTGTTGCCGGAGCGGGTGATGGAGGCTCATATGACAGAGTTCCCTCCCGTTCTGCTTTTGCCTGTGCCCGTTTCCGGTTCTGATCCTTCTTCCACTGCTCATAGTTGCGTTCCGGCTTTCTCGGCCCTTCAAACCGCTCTTTCAGTTCCTGCCACCGCTGGGAGTTTCCTCCGCAGGTGTTGTGATGACATCCGGCAAATATTGCCCCGTTCGGGAACTGAATGGCATATGCTCCGTCCTTGTGGGCGGTTGAGAACGGGCATTCGTCAAAGACAAAGAGCCGGCCTGCATGATAGGGCTTTTCGGTATAGGAGAGACCATGGGCGGTGAGCCATTCGGCCAGGTCGATAGTCCCAGCTCCTGATGCCCCGGTCTGGGTTATTCCGGGGATTCCGGGTATTCCTGCCACTCCTGGAAATCCTTGCAATCCGGATCGGTGTTCGCCTGATCCTGCTGATGATTCCGGCTTCTCGTATAGTGAGGCAAGGGCCATGAGGTTAGGGACCGGGACCGGAGTGGTAGTTTCAGGGATGGTGATAATCTGTGCGATCCGGTGTGGCCGTTCCGGGGTATGATCCCCTTTTCTTGACCTGGTGCCGTAGAGTTTCCATATCCGGGCAGGGTTTGCAACCGATGTGTCGATGGTTGAGATATCATCGGAGAATTTCTGATCCAGTACGAGCAGGCAGTCCTTGATGAGGGCTCCACTCTCCGGTGTGACCGGGAGATCTATCTGGTAGAGGAGATGTGCCCCGTTTCCTGAGTCTGCACAGAGGGGAGCAGGCCAGCCCAAAGAGGTGAGATATTCCTGTACTTTCGCTGCTTTTACGAGTGCTGCGGTATGCTCATCGTCTGATGATGATATCCCGGCAGGCCTCACGGGATCGATGTCGATAGGCAGCCAGGACCGGCGGGTGATGTCTGCATCTGCGGTCTGTGGTTCTCTCTGTCCTGCTTTCTTTATCCGGTTGGCACACCGGGAGAGAAGGACGGGATTTACCCGGTTTAAGGTGACATAGATACCGCTCATGCCTGGTGTGGTGTCAAGGATTGCAGCATCCCTGGCCAGTTTGTCATGATCGGTGTAGTATCCGTAGTGGGTTCTCTCTCCCAGAGCCCGGAGCTCGACAACCGATCCTTTTGGAAAGAGGAAGGAGAGGGCCTGTCTGATCTGGTCTTCCGGCCTCATTGCTCCTCCTCCGGATCTGTTTTTGGTTGTTCCTGCTCACTTTTGACCTTCCAGACAAAGGAGGAAGGGTGTACTCCCTCAGTTTTACTCCAGCAGGAGAACATCCCATTCATGGCAAGGGTGATAATCCGTCGCCGTCCGATTCTGCTCCGGCCTGATAGTCCGGGGTACCGGTCAGGATGGCCTTCTATCTCGTCTTCTATCCGCTGCCGTGAGATGAGGGTATCTTCAGGCCTGAGGGCGGCGAGGGCTGCTCTTCTGATTTCAGGCTGATATCTGGCTTTCATATCCGGGCCTCCCTGATGGAAATCGCTCCGCCGGGGAGGATAGAATACCTGGATTTTCCACCCGGATGATAGAGCCAGAGTTCGGTTTTTCCGGGGACCATCCGGTCAAGGACAAGGGTGGAGGTCTTTGTCACCTCGGTATGGCAGGTCCTGATGTCCGGAGTTCTGGCTGTTCTGATGATGAGGGAAAGGACATGTTCCCGGTTCCAGGCAATGAGATCAAAGATCCGATCTTTGCCACAACACCGGTCAATCAGGTATCCCCGTGATTTGAGTTCACTGATGGCAAACCATATGGCGCATCGTCGTGCTTTTGTTTCAGACGACATGGCAGCCTCCGGTTTTTCCTGGGGGAAATGATAATATCCGTATAAATCTATAGCTTAGAACTGCCCCTGCCCGAATCGTTATGCCTGCAAGCTGGATGATTGAGCGGGGGTATTCTTTTTTTAATCGTTTTCGTAGTCGCATGGGTTTCTCCATATTCGTAATTTTGTTTTCATGTACTTTTCCGGATGGAATACAGGGCTCAAGATCTGCCCGTTTATCAGGGTTTTTTGACGAGAGATAGAATTGGCTGTTTGTGTTGTCATTCGTAAATCCCTGAGTTATTCCGGGTTCTCTGAGAGGGTTTGTACGTACTGATACATCCTGTTTTGCATCACGTCCTGGAGATACCGGGTGCAGCAGGAGGTATCCAGAAGAATGCCCGGAGGAGGAGGATGCTCCCCCGAGGCGGCAACAGTGGTGAATTATTTTACGAGGATAACCAATCCTCCCATCATGGTTGCATGAGGGGGTATTTGAATTTCAGGTAAACAGGGTGAAAGTGAAAAGGGGGTTTTCAACAGAGTGAGGAGTATGGTAGATCCAGGTGATTGGAGAGTGAATTGAAGGGAATTTCACTTTCGCAAAATCGGTTCAGATATTTATGAGTATCGGGCCAGAGGTGGAGAATAGTGAGACGGTGAGTTTATAAACGGGGTGACCGGGAGCGGGCATGAGTACAGGGAATCGTGTCCTCGAACTACAGTCATGGTATTCCGGGTGCTTGTGAGGGGTTTGACCCATCGAGGAGACCATGTTTCCGTCATCGGACATGGTTTTGATGAACGCGGGTAGAGTTGTCAATATGAGATATGAACTTCTTGCAAGAAGAGTAAGATGACGATCAAATGCCGGCATAGAAATGATTTGATGTGAATAAAAAAATTGTACCAAATTTTTTATACCAATTTTACTTTTTCAGTATTAAGAGTAATTTTCATCTCTCATGAATTCAATTAGTATGTATGTCCGGAGAAATTGACCCTAAAGATAATATTGGTAAACCATATAAAAGGGGGATGTTACCATACGGAGGTGCAACACAAAAAGGTAAGGTTGCATTTGTCGTGACGAAAGAAGAGTTCGATGATAAAATGAAGAGACTTAAATCCATTCAATGGTAAAAACTGTTTTTCTGGACACGTGTGTATTCTTTGATAGTATTGAAGATCATACATGTAATACGATCATAAAACATGCATATAATCTCGACTTTAAAATCGTTACTTCAATTACAGTCATTGGTGAAGCCATTGACCAGATGAGGGAACATGATGAACGGGATTATTATTTTTCATCATTTATTTCTCTCCTTGATGACTGGGGAGTATACACGTACTATCCTGATCCGGTGATTGCAGAGATCTGTTATCGGTTGTCAACTCTGGATATTGATTATCGGGTTGAGAAGACCGATAGAGTTCATATTGGATATGCAATTGCAAATGGTTGTGACTATTTCATCACTTCTGATTCAAATCTTCAAAAATACAGAATTCCTCGTGAACTTGAGAGTGTAAATTTTTTCAAACCAGTTACTATCAGTCTGGAAGATTTTAAAACAATTTTAAAGTAAATTAGAATAATCACTTGAATAAAAATTATATGGGAATAAAGGATGATAATCGATCATATTGCCATATATATCCTCTCTCTTTTAATATCGCCTAAAGAGATATCGGATAAAATCTTATGAATATTTGGAGTTTGCTCTATTATTCCGGATATCTGAAGGCAGATGACCCGAAATTTGCAGAATATGATCCAAATCTTTTAACGTATTCTCTTTCTATTCCAAACCGGG
>CAZEWE010000221.1:0-3755 GCA_964515765.1 uncultured Methanospirillum sp.
TCAGGTTCCAGAAGATCACCGGCCGGAATGTGGGAGAATAGGCAAGATATTCCTGCCGTACCTCATCGGTCTTTCCCTCTGCGGCCATCATGGAGCTGACGGTTCCTTTTCCATGCAGACATTGGGTAATCCGATTCATATCACACGCTCCAGGTCATCAACTCTGGTATGGGGGGTTCTTTTGTATTCATCAGTGCTGAAGAGGACAATATAGTCATGATATCCGGTTTTTTCTGCAATCATTCTGATCTCCTGTGTGACCTGATCATGCGACCATCCATGATGGACGGTATAGAGGGCATATTCCCACCGACCGGGGAGAATTGACCGCCGGTAACAGTGAGTAACTCCCGGGAGTGCTGCAAGAGTTCTTCCTGCATCATCTACGTCTTTCTCGGGGATCTTCCACCCGACAAGAGCATTTGCAATAATGCCCACACTCCGCTGGTTTATCCGGGCCCTGATCCGCCTGATTATTCCTGCTTGTTTGAGGTCTTTGATCCTTTGTATAACCTCGTCCCCGGTCATCCCGATCCGTTCTCCGATAATTGCAAAGGGATGAGGCTCTAATGGAATGCCCTTTTCAAGTTCACGAAGAAGCCTCTGTTCAGCATCGTCCATGAAAGCCTCCATGAGAATGCAGGAGAGGAAATGTTACGTGTATCTTATACCGCTCGTTGGTAGCAAGGTTGAGACAGGCATCAGGTGGTATCGCCGACTTTTCAAGAATCTCCTGAATTATCTCATCAATCCGGTCTGTTGATGCTGCTGCTATGGTGAACCAGAGATTATACTCATGCTCCCGCCTGAAATTATGGGATACTTCCGGGTACTCGTTCACAATGGCAGCAATTTCGGCAATTCTCTCTTCAGGAACCCGGAGTGCAATGAGTGTTGATGCCATATAAGCCCTTTTTCCTGATTCAAGGGTTGGAACAATCCCCCGGACTATCCCACATTCGGAAAGCCGGTTCACCCGTTTTAAAACCTCTTCTCCGGATATATCAACAGATGCTCCGATCGGTTCCCACGGGTCAGGAACCAGCTGAAGGTCATCCTGCAGGGCATCAAGTATCCGGAGATCCAGCTCGTCGATGGTCATTTTTATCCTCCCCCTGGATGGTAAGGGCAGAGCGGATCCTCGGCACAGAGTTCTCCCTCAATGTCCCTGGGCCTGACAAGACTTCCACAGCTCTGTACCATCGTCCCATATTCAGAAAATGCCCGTGCCCTGCACCCGCCACAAATGGTCTTGTACTCACAGATTCCACATTTCCCCTGCAGCCGGTCATAATCACGGAGTGCCTGAAATACTTCGGATTCTGCCCAGAGTTCTGCCAGGGGTGTTTCCCGCAGATTTCCTGCAATTGCCGGGAGGTAGGGACACGGCGTCACATCACCGTTTGCATAGATACGACAGTAGGTAATTCCTGCCAGGCAGCCCCGCCCCCACCGGGGATGAGTTATTCCCAATTCTTGTGCAACCCTACGGAACTGGGGGATACAGGTGGGGCGAAGTGAAATAGGATCATCTGCATACCGACGGATGATGTACTTCAGCAGGTCCTCGTACGTTCCATACCGTTCATAGTTCTCCTGCACTGACCGTCCGGTCGGTACCGGGATGAAGATCTGGTAGGTCTGGACGCCAAGTTCTTTTCCCAGAGCCACAACACGATCAAGTTCGATTGGATCAGGCTCGAGTATGGTCATATTTATCTGAGCGCCGATTCCCTCTCTGACACAGGACCGGATAGCATTCACGGCCTTTTCCCATGCCCCTGGACATCCCCGGAATGTATCATGAACCGCTGGATCTGCAGAGTCAATACTGAATGCAACACTTAAGATACCGGAGTCCTTCAGGTTTTGAATAGTATTTTCATCAAAGAGATATCCGCTGGTTCCCATTGCCATCTTCAGGCCCAGGCGGGTTCCATACCTGGCTATTTCGAAGAGATCCTCCCGCATCATCGGCTCTCCCCCGCTCAGGATAACAATTGGATTTCCGGTCGCCTTAATCTGTTCAAGGATGCCAAATGCCTCGGTGGTTGAGAGCGGGTCAGACACATCGCGGGTTCCAGCGTCAGAATAACAATGTGGGCATTTCAGAGGGCAACGGATGGTAAGGTTCCATGAAATGATCCGGAGTGGTGGAGTAATTGAATGGCCCATTCGTGAGTATATGTCGACGTACAGGTGTTTAATGAGTTGTTATTACTCCTCAACCTGAATTCAATGGAAAAAATCAGTTCCGGGTTAAATTAGATGGTGGCCTGATGATTGAATAGATGAGTAGGTTTTGGTAATGGGCCGTGACTTCAATTGGAGGTAATCACTCATTATTGATATATTTATCATATTGCAAAATAAATTCCTACAAGGTGGTATGAATTTCTTCAATACGTTCTCTTGGAGAAAAGGGGCAGGTTGTTATCCCAAAAAATATTCGGGATCAGTTTAATTTAAAACCCGGAGTTCATCTGGAGTTTTCTATTGATGATGGAAAGATTGTGATATGTCCACAATATTCTGAATCATTTCTTGAAGATTTTTGCTCAATTGTTAAAAATAAACTGAAAAAACCTATCAAATTCAAAGATATCATTGAAAAAGAGAATGAAGAGAGAATGAGTTATGATCTATCTTGATTCTAATGTCTTTCTGTATGCAATCCTGTATGAGGAGAATTCTTTTCCTCAAGTTCATCAGTCTAAACAAATAATAAATGACATCATAAACCATAACGTCCAAGCCTGTACGTCAATTCTTACCTGGGACGAAATTGTTTTTGTTGTCAGGAAAAAAATAGGCATAGATGAATCCATTCGTACAGGGGAAAAATTTCTCTCTTTCCCTAATATGAGATTTATTGAGCCAGATCATGAAATATTAACGATAGCACAGGATTTTATCAATTCGTATAAAATTCGGCCAAGGGATGCAATTCACGCTGCCTCTGCATATCATTACGGGGCGAAAGCATTTGTTTCTGATGATTCTGACTTTGATTCCATGAAAGAAATCCAGAGGGTGAACCTTCAGGATTATTCACAATAATAACTCATAACTGGTTTTCAAGGAGGCGTATTTATCCCAATTCACAAACTCACGCTCATCTTTCATGGAGCAGATGTATTTGATTATGGCGATGCAGCCCGGCTGATCTCTCTCCTTCACCCCCGGTTCTCACTCGTTGCCGGAGTCATGGCACGGACAGCAGCTGAAGAATCAGGACTTCCGGTAAAATATGACGGTAGAAGACCCAGTGAAATCCTTGCTGAATACCCAGGAGATCAGGCAGTTCTCATCCACCGGGCAAAAACCAATGCTTCTGCTCACCGGTTCGGGTATCTTATTCACTCTCACCTCAAAGATCAGGGGCTCATTCTTCTCGATCCCGGAACCTGCCAGATAGTATCCTGGGAACCCGGTGATCCCTCTCTCTCAACATGGCTGTCAGAGATAACCGGATATCCGGTTGTTTCTGGTAACTATCATGAGACCAGTCCTCCTGATACACGAGTTATCGGTGGCTGTCTTCCTGGTGAACCGGTCTTTGTAAACGGGATTATTATCGGGTATGCAACCGGTGAAGAAGCGGTTATCTCTCTTCAGGATGGGACCATTCAGGCAATATCCGGGATTGTCCTCAAAGATCACGGAGTTGAGAAACTCATCCGGTTTGGATGCCCGGATTTATCAAAAGCCTGGTGCAAGAGTGGAAATATCCGGATATCACGGCCAAAGAAAGG
>CAZEWE010000222.1:0-3746 GCA_964515765.1 uncultured Methanospirillum sp.
GGGGTGTTTTTTATCGGAATGCAGATTTTTCGTCCTGCTATCTCGACATATTCGACATGAATATCTATGCGGTACGTGTCTTTGAGTGTTTTACTCGTGATTACAGATTCAGCAGGCCCTATCATGGTAAATGATCCATCCTTCATGATTCCCACAAGGTCTGATACCATAAATGCATGATCCGGAAAATGCGAGGTCATCACAATAGTTATCCCACGCTCTTTGAGTCGCTCTATCAGGGAGAGTACCTGCATCTGGTTTCCAAAATCAAGGTGCGATGTTGGTTCATCAAGCAGCAGAAGTTCAGGCTCCTGTGCAAGAGCCCGGGCAATTAAGGCCATCTGATGTTCACCACCGCTGACTTCGTTCACCGATTTGTGAATCAGGTGCATAATGCCTGCTTCGTTGATGGCGTCAAGGGCAATCTGCACATCATGTTCATTTGGAGAAGAGAATGCGGATATATACGGAGCTCGTCCCATCAGGACATATTCAAGAAGCGAATAGGGAAAAGCAACCTGGTACCCCTGGGGAACATATGCTATCTTTTTTGCAAGGGTCTTCCTATCAATACTCCTGATATCAACACCGTCGATCATGGCCGTTCCATGCTGATATTCAAGGACATCAATCATACATTTCATGAGAGTGGATTTTCCAGTACCATTCGGGCCAATAATGCAGAAGATATCGCCGGATGCGAGAGAAAAGGTAACCTCTCTAAAGATATCCCGTTTTCCATCCCAGCTGAACCGCAGGTCATCTGCGGTATAGGTTATACCCATCCGGTCTTCCTCCGCCAGAGCAGGTAGGCAAAGAAGGGGGCACCCATTAACGCAGTCAAAATACCCAGAGGAATCTCTGTTGCGATGATAGTTCTGGAGAGATCATCCATGATGAGAAGGTATGAGGCACCCATTACTATGGTCATGGGGAGGAGTTTTTTATAATCCGGACCGGTTATCATCCTTCCCAGGTGGGGAACAACAAGGCCGACCCAGCCGATGATTCCACTGATACACACAGACGCTGCGGTGAGAAGGGTAGCACAGATGATGATAACCCGGGTAATTCTTTTCAAATCTATCCCCAGGGTTTTCGCCTCGTCCGGACTCAAAGCAAGGAGATTAATCCTCCATCTGATCAACAGAAGGGTTGCTCCTCCGAGAATTATCGCCGGGAGGATGGCGAAGATGTCATTGTACCGGACGGATGAGAGGCTTCCCATCAGCCAGAATACGATGGTAGGGAGTTTTTCATAAGGATCTGCCACGTACTTGGTTATTGAAAGGAGTGCTCCAAAGAAGGCTGACACGATGACCCCTGAAAGGACCAGAACAAGTATCTGCCCGTTTTTGTAGAGTCGTGACAAAAAATAGGAACCCATAACGGCAATGATACCTCCGGCAAATGCAGATACCTGGATCATCCAGGCAGCGGTTGAGAAGAGTATGGCAACTGCTGCTCCAAATCCTGCTCCGGAAGAGACGCCAAGAATGTCAGGAGAGACAAGAGGGTTTTTGAACAATCCCTGGTATGCAGCTCCTGCCATGGATAATGCGGCTCCCACTATGATCGCTGCAATGATACGGGGAAAGCGAACCTGATAGAGGATAGTTTCATCGGCATTGGTCCAGGTCTGCTCCAGGGGATAAACCTGTGATATGAGCATTTTAACAACGATGAGTGGTTCAACTTCATACCGTCCAATGAATAAAGACCAGAAGATAATCACGAAAGGAAGCAGGAATAAAAAAATTCGAAGGGGTTTTGCAAGATGTAATGATGCCTTGATGGCCTGAAGGTTATAGGGGGCCGGAGGGATGTGGAGCTCATGTGATGGAAGTGATCGGGTATTGAGAGATACATGCTCTGTTGAATTCATAGTAAACCTTTCATGACCTGATTGCCGGCTTGTTAAGAAGGATGTGTGAACATGGAACAAAAAGATTGTTATTTCTCACGCGTGAATTAAGTGATCGTGATTAACTTTTCGAAAGGTCCCTGTCCTCTGAACATACACTCTTTTTCACATTGAGGTCATTAGTTCTCGGTTTACCGAAAAATTCGAATGATTATGAGGGTTCTTTGTCAAAATTCATTTCACATGGTTTTTGATGGTTCGCATGAAAGTATTAACTCATGATTGATGTTAATTCCATAGACTGGAATGCAGCATGGAAAAAACCTGATGGTGAAGAGGGCAGGAAATTAGGATTTATCAGTTGTGGGAGGCGTTGGTCAGATGTAGACCGGTGCCGGCGGTTTAATGACGCGATGAAAGAGGATAACTGGGCAGGATCACAAGCCAGAATTGCTGCCATGGATATAAGATCTGACTCCCGTGTTCTTGACATAGGGGCAGGACCGGGGACGCTTGCCATTCCCCTGTCTGGTATTGTCTCTCATGTGACTGCCGTAGAGCCTTCGGATGCAATGCGTTCCTGTCTGCTTGAGAATATTGCCCATGACGGCATTTCAAATATTTCTGTTGTTCCGAAAAAATGGGAGGAGGTGGATGTCAGGCAGGATCTCACCCCTCCCTATGATGTGGTTGTTGCATCTTATTCACTCGGATTTCCTGATCTTCGCGAGGGACTTGAGAAGATGGTTGCTGCTTCATCCAGGTATGTCTATATCTTCTGGTTTGCTGATATGATGTCTCCCTGGCAGAGAAATTATGGCGAAATCTGGGAGCAGTTATATGGAATCCCCCGGCCTTCAGGAAAAAAGCCCAATATCATCTATAATCTTCTTCACCAGATGGGCATATATGCCAATATCGATATCAGGAAAGAGGAGAGTATTCACCGGTATTCAAGTCTTGATGAAGCGATCGCTGACCAGAAAGAGGGACTTCATCTCACCACTCCCGAACAGGAGGAGATACTTCGTGACTTCCTGGATAAAAAACTGATTCGGGAGAATGGCACAGTCGTTCTACGGGAATTGACTCACCGGGCAAAGATCTGGTGGAATGTCAATGACCAGTGACGAATCTTTTTTTCAAGGCTGGATACCTACCGAATCAGGGTAATCTGAACTCTCTCACCTTTTCTATACCCGTTACTCCACTCCGGAAGATGCAGTATCCCGTCAGCAGTGATGCCGGTCATGTACCCGAATTCCCATTCAAGGGGGATGATGCGGATGATGCCATCCTCATACCGAGTCCTGACCAGGTAAAAGAGGTCATATCCATGAAATGGGACTACATCCATGCTTATCTCCCCCATGATATGTTTTTTCGGGGGTATCGGCACTCCCCAGGACTTGAGGAGGGGAAATACAAACTGGAAAAAGGACAATAAACAGGCAGCAGGAGATCCCGGCATTCCCAAAACCGGTTTTCCCATAACAGAGCCACAGAGCACCGGTTTTCCCGGTTCCATGGCTACTCCGTGAAACAGAAGGTTTCCTGCCTTTTCAATGGCATCAACAGAATAATCCTTTGTACCGGCTGAAGTGCCACCGAATACCAGCACGATGTCACAATTATCACATGCAGCACGTATCCGGGATGCAATGAGATCCGGTTCATCTGGTGTTATTGGAAACACTTCGGTGAGTACCCCAAATGCCTGGAGGTAACCGGATATCATGACCGTGTTTGTGTCAACGATCTCACCTGGTTGTGGTTCCTTTTTCGATGGAATTATCTCATCCCCGGTTGCGATCATCCCAACCTTCCAGTGCTTTACCGGAACGTCTTTTACTCCGAAATGAAACAGGGCTGCAATATCATA
>CAZEWE010000223.1:0-3699 GCA_964515765.1 uncultured Methanospirillum sp.
TGGTTCTTTCTTGTCAAGATGAACTCTCCGAGGGTACAATTGCGCTAAATTTTTCTCTTAAATCCAGGGCATCTCTACCCATGGCATTTTCATCACCTAAAATAAAGTCCTTCCAGTTTTCTTCAAACTCATCAAGAATATCCTTTATGCCATCAATTACATTTGAAGCAACAACAAGTAGACGGTATTCATGATTAAACAGAATATACTCATCCTCATCCATTTCTACCGTGATCCCAACAGGCTCTTTTAATTCGTAGATATTCTTGTTTATCTTCACATGCATGAACGGAATAAGAAAAGGTATCTGTTTTTGTGGATGGGTACCAAATTCTGCCAATCTTCCGATAATATCACTATATGTCTCACGAGGGTGGAGTTTGAGATGATTGAGCTGATCTTTGACAGACGATGCAATTTTAATTGATGTCATATCAGACTACCACCATGTAAAACCACAGGAGTATATATATAAAAATCGATAATGAAATGCTAGATGTTTAAAGAAAATTGATTCAATGCAAATCCAGTGATTTATGGGACTTTTCTCCATCTGTTTATCCGGAAGTTGCCCCATTGGTATGAACGCCGTATTGACAAAGCCAGGGTTTGATCTAATCGATAACAATGGCGGCAAAATTTCTCCCACTTTCGTCGGAGAAGAACCATGATAAATTAGATTATTTGTTTGGTGAGGATTTTTATCCTATCATTATTGTCATTTCCAGATTCATCAGAACAGATAAAAGGATTTATCGCAGTGGATCTCCCTCCATCACCAAAATTCCAACCACTACATTCAGGACCCCAGTGAAGAGAAACAGACTTGAAGGCCCCATTTTGTTTTCTTAGTTTATCCTTGCACTTGGATCTTCTCTCTACAAAAAAACCGGCCCAAAAGCAAAAAATCGACTCACATCAGACACCTGAACAGACAAGATATCTGAACAAGCCACCTAGAAACAGATGTGAAAGTAAATAAATATAAATAAATAAACCTGCTTCCTGGTTTTGTACTACATAAATACGGGCATATTACCCTCTATTCAGAAAATTACCCAAGAGAGAGATCGAGCCAGGTTATTTATCAGAAATGAACTCAATTAGTAGTCTATTTACCAAAAAATCTAATAATTATAAGCACATAGAGACACGCTATCATTACAAGATCCGACACCTAGAAATCCACGATGAGAAAGAGATCCGGGCATAGCGGCAGTCTATGAGAGAGAAAAGATCATATCCAAAAATGCTATAGATATCAATTTTGGAAAAAGAGCATACAAATATTCTGACCAGGCAAAAACTCCAGATATTAAACCTTAAGTTCAGGATCACATCTTTAAGGCCTGAATCATGAACAACGATTCGATGGACCTCACAATAAAAAGGCTTACGATTTGAATACAAGGGATTTTTTCCCCGAATACGAGGATTGACCTCAATATAATGTTTTTCGTCGTTCTCCAAACCTCTATCCCCTCTGCATTCCAATACTATGATAATTAGCCACAAAAAGGGTGCTTTATGCCGGTATTTAGGATTGGTGCAGATGATTTTAAAAAATTACGTGATAATAATGGTTATTTCGTAGATAAATCACTCCTCATGAAGGAAATTATTGAAGGAAATGATGTCACGCTGCTTCCCCGTCCCCGTAGGTTTGGCAAAACCCTGAACATGACCATGCTCAGGTATTTCTTCGAACTATCTGACGATAACAGAAAATATCTCTTCGAAGACCTTGCGATTGCGGACCATCCGGACTGTATGAAACATCAGGGGCAGTATCCTGTCATATACATTACTCTCAAACAGATCAGAGGTACTGCCTACCAGGAAGCTGAACTACAGCTGCGGAAGATGGTAAGTGAACTCTATAATTTTCATGCATATGCTGCAGACATTCTTGATACTGATATTTCAAGGCGTGACTTTGAAGAACTAAAAAATGGGCACAGTTCACTCGCAGCCCTGAAGGATAGTCTTCGGGATCTCATCCTTATTCTCTACCGATATCATAAAAAACCTGTCATTGTCCTGATAGACGAGTATGACAGCCCGATGATCGAGGCTTGGACAAATGGATATTACCCTGACATGGCAGATTTCATGCGGTCATGGCTTGGAGGAGGTCTGAAGCCTGAGAACGCTCATGCCCTGTACCGTGCGGTGATCACAGGAATACTCAGGGTTGCCAAGGAATCGATATTCTCTGACCTTAATAATCTCTTTGTTTCAACCACACTCCTTCCAAATAATCTATCATCTCTGTTTGGATTCACTGAAGATGAAGTATTGAAGATCCTTTTCGATTTTAACCTCTCCAATCAGGCAGAAATTATCCGGGAGTGGTATGACGGATATCTCTATGGAAGTAAAACAATCTACAACCCCTGGTCTGTTTCCATGTATGTCAACCTGTATCCTGCACTCCCCGCTCCTCACTGGCTAAACACCTCTGCGAATACCCTTGTATTCGAAGAATTAGCTCAGGGAGGTGTAGAGATAAAGCGGGATCTTGAACATCTCTTAACCGGAGAAGAGATCAGGTACCCAATTAATGAGACGATAACCTTTACAGATATCGGAAGAAACCCAACGAATATCTGGAGTTTTTTATTTTTTTCTGGATATCTTCGTGCTGATGATCCCCGGGAAGATATCCGGGGGCGGAGTGCATACCGGCTCTCAATCCCGAATAGGGAGATCGGATTTGCATATGAGTACTTCATCGAATCTATCTATCCAAAACCAGGGGGCGGGCTTGATGCACTTATGGAATGGTTCATGAAACAGAATACTATCGCGAAGCTGGAAGAGATACTTCAGAACCTGACGATCGGTTTGGTGAGCTGCCATGACCTTGCACGGATCCCGGAAGCAGTATTTCATGCCTTTGTCCTTGGGCTTCTGGCTAACCTGAGATCAGTCTATGATATCAGGTCAAATGCAGAGTCAGGTTTTGGAAGGGCTGATATTCTCATGATCCCAAAGGGAACCAGGTTTCCTGTGGCGTATGTATTCGAGTTTAAATCAATTCACAAAGATGAGGATATTGAGGCATCAGCCCGACATGCACTGGACCAGATCCTGGAGAAACAGTATGAGGCCCAGGTTACTTCTGCAGGGATAAATCCACAGTTAGTAAGAAGACTTGCAATTGTATTGCAGGGAAAACGAGTCATAGTCCGGGAATAAAGTAGTGAGACAATTCTACCATGAAAAAAGGGACCTTATTGGATAAATAGATCTTGGGAGGAAAAAACCTGAATCAGCAGTTTTTCCAGCATTATCATCATCTTCAAATCGTACCGGACAGGGAGTTTTCGGATATTGTCGATACCTTTCCATATATCGTCGAATTATAAACGATATCAACCTCAGGATTATAAAAAAGGAACTTTAAAGCCCCCCAACCACATTCGAAACGGCACTCACCCCTTGAACTCCATTACTAACCTGCAATGTGATGGTATAGGTCTGCGGATTATAGAACGTATGAATCGGGTTCTGAACCGTGGTCGTGTTCCCGTCACCAAAGTTCCAGGTCCGGGATGTCACTGATCCCTCTGATACATCATAGAACCTGATAGTCAGAGGATAAACCACTGTTTCCGGCACCCCATAGAATTTCGCAAGAACCTGGGACACCGCACGAACGCTGGTATATGCATTGACCCGGCCCCCGGTCACACA
>CAZEWE010000224.1:0-3669 GCA_964515765.1 uncultured Methanospirillum sp.
TATCCGTCAAGCCATTGTATAATTGAAACATACATGTAAGCCATGCATATATGGGACAAAATACCCCTTCATGAAAGGCGTGACCTTCTGGTTGCCTGGCTTGCACTTTCCGCAGCATTTACCCTTGCGATGGTATGGGGGCAGCGGCTTGATCCGTTCATCATCGGACAGTTCTTTATTATCTCCCTTGTTACCGCAGGAATCGCCTTCATTGTACATGAAATGGCTCACAAATTTACTGCTATGAAGTACGGATACTGGGCAGAATTTCAGATGAACAGTATGATGCTGGTCGTTGCCGTCGCCATGGCTGCACTTGCAGGGATCGTCTTCGCCGCTCCGGGAGCGACCATGATCTATGGGAACTCTATCTCCCGGGAAGAGAACGGAAAAATATCCCTAGCCGGTCCGGTAAGTAATCTCATCCTTCTGATACCCTTCGCCGCTCTGATATTTGTCGGACAATCAGCAGGGTCTGGTATCCTTGCGATCATCGGTCTGGTGGGTGTCAAAGTCAATGCGATGATTGCTGCATTTAACCTTCTCCCCGTCGGACCTCTGGACGGGGCAAAGATACTCAGCTGGAACCCGGTCATCTTCGCCGGTGTGGCGCTCATTGCATTTGGTATCCTCTTTGGATCACTGAGCGGGTTTTTCTAAAACGGAGCACAGTAAAATCCCAGCGTGGATTTTATCAATCTCCCTCACTCATGTATGATTTATGAAAGTAGTTGCTTTTCTTGGGAGCCCCCGTCCGGATGGTAATTCGGAGCATCTGGTTCGCCGTGTTTTTGACATTCTGGAGTCCAACGGCATAGAGACAGAGATGGTCCGCATCGGAGGAAAACCATTGCACGGGTGTCTTGCCTGTATGAAATGTTATGAAACCAGGAACGGGCAATGTGCGAACCAGACCGATGATCTGAACGATTATGTTGAAAAGATGCGGGAGGCCGATGGGATAATCTTCGCGTCACCGACCTACTTCGCAGACGTTACCGCCGAGATGAAGGCACTTATCGATAGAACCGGTATGCTGAGCCGGTCAGGTGGTGACTTCCTCAGGTTCAAAGTGGGTGCAGCAGTCATATCGGTCAGAAGAGGGGGAGCCATTCATGCGTTTGACACGATTAACCATCTGTTCCTGATGTGCCAGATGATAGTTCCCGGATCATCATACTGGAACGTGGGCCTAGGAAGACTTCCGGGAGAGGTCGACTCTGACGACGAAGGTATGGAATGCATGGAAACCCTTGGAATCAATATGACCTGGCTGCTCAGCCGGATCGCTGAATAAAACCCTTTTTTCCCTGCCGACCAGCTAGCATATCAGGTACCAGGCTGAGGTATGTGCTAGTCATGGCACTTGAAGAAGAGATATGGTTTTCTTCCGAAGAAGAAGCACAGAATTGTGTAAAGTTATTTAAAAAACTGAACATCTCCGCGAATATGAAGCCACGAGTGGAACTCGAAACCAGGGTTATGTACAAGGCACCCTTCTCTGCATTTAAAGGGCTCATCGAAGAGGAGATATCCCGCATTCGTGATTCCGGTGATGGGGAAGTTGCAGACAATATACAGATTTTTGAAGATACCCTGCAGGTTCTCATCCAGGAACGGGATAATCTGGCTCAGACCTTTGCCAGCCATAAGCCAGGAGACCACATCAGCACGAAGCTATTTAGTGTTCTCATCCAGGATGGCGGAATGCCGGAAAGCGAAGAGGATATGGAGACATTTTTAAGAGAAGCCACCGTCACACGAATTCTGGAACTCAATGACCTTCTTGACATCGATGAGGAGGGTATGATACTTGCCCGAACCATTGCACCTGATGATGCGGTCATGTCCCTGTTTGGTGATGAACTCCCCCCGTTCAGAGAGGAGGACCTACAAAAGTGGGAGATCATCCGGAGTCTTGAGGCACGCGAAACCTATACCTATGTCGTCACCACCGGACTTGATGTCATATACCTTGAAGATCTGACCGAGCTTGAAGAATATTTCACAGAGTCAGGTAATGAAGAAGAAACAGATCACTTCTTCGCTAACCTCCAGGTGAAACAGGTCTTAGTCGCCGAGATCCTGGGGATCATCCAGAAAGACGGCCGGGCATCAAAAGAGCAGATCATGTCAGAATTTATTCATAAGACCCTGCCGATTGAGGATGATAAACTCGGTATCGGCTTTCACCTTTCACCGGCGTATATTGAATCTATCCTGAATGACATGAAAAAACTGGGTATTTTGAAAGGGAAAGATTCAAAACTGAAACTTGTGATCTGATCTCATCAGACTTTTATTTTTCCAGCATTCTTTTTCCATTCACCGGAAAGCAGGTATTGTGGATTGAAGAGGGCAGTCAGACGGAAGACGATTGAATCTGCCTGACCCCCATCGATAATCGTCCGGATGAGATCCTCAAAATCTATCCAGACAAGGTCATCATCACCTGCTGCGAACTGCCGTCCGTTCTGGTGCAGAAATGTATCAAGTGAAATTTTCATGAAACCGAGCATGAAATTATTTTGAATTTTTGCATCCGAACGGTCAAGATGCGAGACGACACCATCAGGGACCTCCATGATCCCGTACACATCATCAACCAGGATGCCGAACCGTGTACTGTGGGCATCTTCAGGGATAAAGACGATAATCTTCTTTTTCGCCCGTTCCTTCCCGAGCGGGATGATTCTTCTGATATCAATGACCTTGATGACGTCAGATCTGATGTTGATGATGCCGGGGATAAAATCCGGTGCGCCAGGAAGGGGATTTTTCACCTGGTCCGGTACTATCTCACGGATATATGAGACCTGTGCCCCGTACAAACCATCCCCAAGGGCGAAAAGCAATAACCGGTGAAGAGTATCCTTTTGTGTCGTCATCCCATCAAAACCCCGAGACCGACCGGTATTCATTCAGGCCCGGTCTATTATGGGTAATGTTGGTTCAGGATAGGGATAGGATTTTGCATCAGGCAGGGGCAGATACCGAAGGGTTTGAATACAGGAAGCAGATAAGATAAAAACAGAGCGGACTTCAGTAGCATGCAGGATCATCTGACACTCGTTGAGGTATTACTTGGAAGGGACCATTATCTCATTGACGGAGACATTGTTGAAAAGTTTGTCCGGCCCCTTCAGACCATCGATGTGTATGATGCCCCCCCGTATATTGAAGGGATGGCGAAATGGGGGGAGGAGATGATCCCGGTTATTAATATCGCACCTCTCCTCGGCATGGACCGGGCTGACAATAAACGGCACCGGACCCTTATCATCCATAAAGGGGCGGTCAGTGAAACCGAAATGGCGGTCTCAGTTGATGATGTATTTAATGTCAGGACCGTCACATCGTCTGACATCATGCCAGCCGACATATCAGCATGTGATGGGATGGAAGAGTACGTAAAAGGGTTGATCCGGCTGAAGATTGAGTCAGATGGGAAAATGGAAGAGTTGCTCCTTCTCTACCTGAACCTCTATAAAATGCTCACCGACCTGTTACGGGGAAAAATTGCGCGGCCTGCACCTGATTTTTACGTTTGGAGATGGGACAGTGGGGCTGCATCATCATGATATCTGTCTGACATCCATACCGGTCTGATGTGCCATATCACTTTTTTGAGCCATACATCCATGTACTACCCATGAGCTGGAGTCCGGT
>CAZEWE010000225.1:0-3665 GCA_964515765.1 uncultured Methanospirillum sp.
GCGGTCGCGTCCCATGATCTGGTGCTCATATCAGCCGGTTCATCCAAAGGGACAAAAGACTACACCAGCAGGATAATCAGTGAACTGGGAACGGTCTTTGTGCATGGTCTTGCAATCAAACCTGGAAAACCGGTAATTTTTGGAGAGATATCTGGAAAGCCAGTTATTGGAATGCCCGGGTACCCGGTCGCCTGTCATACCATTCTTCGCGAGATTATCAGGCCGCTTCTCTCATGGTACGGGCTGCATATTGAGGAGCCTCAGATTATCGAGGCACGACTGGCTGGCCCTCTGTATTCTGATATCGGTATTGATGAATTTGTCCTGGTCACGATAGGAAAGATCAAGGATTCCTGGGTAGCCCTCCCCCTGTCACGAGGGTCAGGTATCCAGATGAGTCTTGTGAGGTCAAACGGATATATCACCATCCCCGCATCATCAGAGGGATTTGAACCGGGATCTCTCGTATCGGTCAGAGTGACGACTCCAATCGCAGAGGCTGAAAGGACCATTCTCATCACCGGGTCTCATGATCCTGTCATAGACCATCTGTCAGATCACCTGAGGAGCAGTGGAATATTCCCTGCATCGGTCCATGTCGGGAGTATGGGCGGTCTTATGGCATTAAAGAGAGGGGATTGTCACCTCGCTCCCATGCATCTTCTGTCAGAAGACGGGGATTATAATAGGGCATTCCTGAAGCGGTACATGCCTGGTGAAGAACTGGTCCTCATCTGTGTTGCAGAACGGGAGCAGGGAATCGTGTCCAGGGATGGTCTGGATTTCGATGCCATTTCCACGCACCGGTTTGTGAACCGGCAGAAAGGATCAGGAACCCGGATGCTGTTTGATTATATGTTAAAAGAGAGAGGGATCTCTTCTGACTCCGTTCAAGGATATAATCGTGAAGTCACAACCCATCTTGCCGTATGTCTTGCGGTGATGAGCGGAGATGGAGACCTTGGCATGGCGGTGCATTCTGCGGCAAAAGCATATAATCTCCCTTTCATCCCGATTGGTACCGAGCGGTACGAACTTGCCATGAGAAAAGAGACATTTGAATCAGATTCCAGGGTTCAAAGCGTTGTATCACTCATACAATCTGACGAATTCAAATCCCTGCTCTCCCGCCTTGGGGGATACAGAACCAATGAAACCGGGGTTATCAGGAGAATTTCTCCTGCCTGATTTTTACGAAAACGTTCCAGGAACCGCTGTGTTTACATATCCGTAGAGGAGCCGGATAGCCCGTTTGTCCTGTTCTCCTCCACATCGCATCACCAGATCACCATGATGACGGATAAGCCGGGCAAGCTCGGGATCCCTGCTCATAATAAATCTGGTTGCATGGACCGTTGCTTCGATGATATTATTGAGACCACGATGAACCGGAACCGGCAGGACCGGACTGATGTTCACGTGGACCGGCTCAAGATTTACAAAGAGCTTTTCAGGTGTTGTATTCTCGACATGAGCAGTACAGAATATCCAGTTCTGAATCCCTCTGAGCCGATGAATAATTCGATCTCCAACCTGTTCCTGAATGAAGGATTCTTCTGAGAGATCTTCAAAGGCAGTTTTTACAAAAAGAACCGGGTCATGAGATATATGAGCGATGACCCATCCATCCCGGAGGATATTCTGCGCTGTGTGACTGGTACGAAACACAATCATCGAGAGTGTTTCATTTTTCCTGATAATCCCCATAGGGGCGGCATTATTGCAGGTTGTAACGATTACCTCATTGATTCCTTCGGTGAATATCTGGTCCACCGGGGCTGTTAATGGTCCCACTCCCATCCTTCTCCTAACGCTACATACAGGCCGGATATCATGATATCTGCCAGTGATCCGGGATTGTACCCGTTATCCAGACAGAATTCATCCAGCTCAGCAGAACTCATCGAACCTGCAATCACCTGAGCAGCTTTCTCTCTGACAAGTTCTGATGCACCGACTCCGTACTTTTTCGCGATGAAGGTGTCCGGATACTCAGATAGTAGTTTTAGAAATACCTTTGATATAGGGTTTTTCTCATCCTGGTTTTCAATGAGAAGGTCAGCAGTATACCGGGTGAGTAAAAACCCCTGCGTAATTTCCCGGGCGACAAGATCATGGGGGGCAGAATATTCCATAACATCAAAAAATGTCATCTTCCGCTTTCTGAGTTCTTCTTTTGCTTTCGGATCATTGATGTCAAGTTCATCCTCGTCCCTGACCCTGACCGCTGTATGGGCAAAGGCATCATAAAAATCCAGGGCATCTTCTATGGTTGTCTGCCTGACGATGTCTGATGCGTCCCTGATAGTGCCTCCCATGATAAGGGGGATGAGGAGGATGAAGGCACCGAAATGAGTATTTCCTCCTTTGTGCCGTCCGGTGAGAATCGTCGCTTCCCTGATCAGGGCACCTACACTTCCCTGCCGGTGTTCAGCCTTTTCCAGGGCCGGTCTGCAGAAGATGACGGATGCCAGGAAATGCTCAAGTTTTGTGTCAGGGTAGTCATGACACCGGTCCACATTTCCTGGCTTATCCCAGGCACAGACTTCAAATGCCATAGCCATCTGTGCCCGCTCGGTTCTGCTGATATCAGGGTTCATTTGAATATTTTCTTCAGAAGTTTTTTAGAGATCTCTCTTTTCAGGTCCATGTAGGTGGATTTTTTAATTCCTGCCTGACGAAGTGTCGCATCTCTGAACATACAGGGGGTGGTGTCTTTACAGCAGTATACAAGACTGCCAAAGCAGGTGTTGGCTCCCTGTTCAAGCGGGGTTCCAGCAACTGCTTCGAGTTTCATGGAGACGAACTCCTGCGGGCTGATATTGTACTGCTGAAGAGTTGGAAGGAGAGGGCAGGGTTTGACCGGCATGCAACAAAATGCCAGTGACCGGATATCTCCTCCCCGGCAGAGCTGCTTAGGTGCATTATACCAGCCATGTTCACGGGTGTACTGGACAATCTGCGCATTCAGGGATGAGAGGGTTTTTTCATCAGAGTTCCGGGCAAGTGAGATCATGTCAGCACCATGCGCAAACAACTCCTTTGCCTTCTCAAAGGTGGTGATCCCGTTATTGGCAATGATAAAGATCGGAGATGCATCACGGATTTTTTTGAGGTACGTGTGATCAAAGTCCATGAGATCGATGTGCAGGACATCAGCACCAGCTTTCCAGAGCCGTCGTGACAACTCCACATCATCAGCAGCTACTCCGGCGCGAATTTTTACCGAGACCAGGACGCCTGCAATTTTTAACGCCTGTACATATGCAATCAGGATTTCAGGGTGGAGGAGGAGAAACTCTCCGCTCCGTGCCTCTATCATTGGTTGCTGTCTGCAGTGAGCATCAATCTCATAGATGATTGAACTCCCAAGTTCCTGTGCAAGGGCCACGAGTGACCCCGCTTCAGATGCCCGCAGGTTAATGACCGGGACTACACCGGCTGCTTCGATAAGCGCTACCTGGCCCTTCAGATCCTCGATGAGATTTCTGGGTAAAAATTCCTCCCTTCCCTGATCGGAGAGCGTACGTGCTGCCTGAATAGTTGGTTCATCTATTGCATAACCGCCAATTATACCAAGCCCGATGTGATCCGCAAGATTACGAATATATGCACCATCGGTAATGCCTGCCATACAGGCAACCGCGATTGGTGTCTTTACCGGT
>CAZEWE010000226.1:0-3650 GCA_964515765.1 uncultured Methanospirillum sp.
GGGTGCAGTATGCTGATGGATCCCTGCATGATGTCATCTTTAAAAAAGCAACCCTCCTTGATCAACATGATCACGTCCAGGGGATCATCGGGATGCTTCTGGATATCACCGAGCGAAAACATGCCGAAGAAGAGATACGAAAAAAAGAGGCATACATCAGGACAGTTCTGGATAATCTGCCCATCGGCGTTGCAGTCAGTTCAGTATCTCCCCATGGTGAATTTACCTACCACAACTCGAATTTCCTGAAATTTTACAGGATACCAGAAAAGGCACTCAAAGAACCTGACTCAGTCTGGGATTATATATATGAAGACCCGGAGTTCAGAAACCGCATCCGCGAACAGGTGATTAAAGACTGTGCCAGCGGGGATCCAACCCGGATGCACTGGGACGATGTTCCCATCATTCGGAAAGGAGAAGAAACAACCTACATCAGTGCCGTAAACATACCGATTCCCTTAAGCAACCTGATGATCTCAACCGTCCGGGATGTGACAGCCAGGAAGAAAGCAGAACAGGATCTGAAGAATTCAAACCGGCTTCTGGAAGGAATGCTTGACGGGATTCCGGATATAATAGGGATACAAAAGCCGGATCATACCATGATCCGATACAACCGGGCAGGATATGAGGCACTGGGCCTGTCTCCTGAAGATGTAGTCGGGAAAACCTGTTACTCGTTCCTCGGGCGGTCAAAACCCTGTGAAGTCTGTGCAACGTCAAAGGCACGGGAGAGTAAAAAGATCGTCACCGTCGAGAAGTATGTTCCTGAATTAAAACGATATCTCATCTGCCGGAGTAACCCAATCCTTGATGATGACGGGAATGTTCAGCTCATCGTTGAGCAGCTCTCAGACATCACCTCACGAAAACAGATGGAAGAGGCCATCAGTCAGTCAAACCAGAAACTCAGGTTGCTTACCGGCCTTACCAGGCATGATATCCTCAATATTCTGAACGCCATTTACTTTTACCATGAATTAGCCCTTGAAAACCCGGACCCAGATAAAATCCACGAGTATATCACAAAAGCTCAGGAGGCGGGACAGCGGATTGAGGCTACCATCGGATTTACCCGGGAGTATGAAGAGTTCGGAGTTACAAGTTCAGGCTGGCAGGTCATTTATTCCATCATCGAATCTGCAAAACGGGAGATAACCTTTGGATCAATAACGATTGAGAACCACGTATCCCCTTCCCTTGAGGTGTTTGCCGACCCAATCATCAGGAAAGTCTTCTCAACGCTTATTGAAAATGCCGTCAGACATGGAAAAACCATCACCTGCATTAAATTTTCAACGATCGAAAGGAAAAATGAGAAGATGATCATCTGTGAGGATGACGGAGTGGGTATATCTGTTGAGGATAAGCCACATATTTTTGGCAGGGGATTTGGGAACCATACCGGTATCGGTCTCTTCCTGGCACGAGAGATCCTCTCAATCACCGATCTCTCCATCAGGGAAGTCGGAGAAGAGGGAAAGGGAGCACGGTTTGAGATCCTGGTTCCGGAGGGGAAGTGGAGATCATGAAAAAAGATAAAAAACGTATATTTTTTCAGAATGAGGGAGCGGGGAGAACATGTACATGAGCAAAAAAATATCTATTCTTATCATATTTCTTATCCTTGGTGCAGGCCTTCTATTCGAATCCGCACTGGCATTTGCACCATCACCGGAGAATCAGAATATTACCGGCAACCAGGAAGAGGTATTGACGGCAAAATCAGATCATCTTGTGAAGATTGGAGTTCTTGCAAACCGGGGATTTGATATTGCCATGCAGGAATGGGGACCGACGGCAGAATACCTGAATAAAACTCTGTCACCTTTGCAATTCACAATCATTCCTCTTGATTTCCATGAGATAAATGATGCAGTGAAGACACACAATATCTCTTTCCTCTCTGCAAATCCCTCAGTATACACCTACCTTGAATATTACGGTCTTGCCCAGCGGATTGCAACCCTGCAGGTGCCAGGAGACCCCGATCCCCAGGCGGTCTTTGGAGGAGTCATCTTCACCCGGTCAGATAGAAATGACATACAGGATCTCGACGATCTCAAAGGGAAAACATTTGCAGCGGTTGATCCCACGTCACTGGGCGGATGGCATGCAGCCTGGGCTGAACTCAAAGAAGCGGGAGTAAACCCTGAAAAAGACTTTACATCCCTGAACTTTACCGGCACCCATGACAAAGCAGTCCTTTCCGTTCTCTCCGGAGATTTTGATGCCGGAACCGTCCGAAGTTCACAACTGGAACGGATGGCAACCGAAGAGAAGATAAACCTGTCAGACATCACCGTCCTGAACTCACAAAAGACCCGGTACCCGCATTACCCCTATCTCCTCTCCACTCCCTTATACCCGGAGTGGCCATTTGCTGCTATCACCGGGACTGATCTCGATCTGAGTAAGGATGTGGCAGTCGTTCTTCTCAACATGGAAGCGGATGATCCAGCAGCAAAAGCTGTCAGAGGTGCAGGGTGGGCGGTACCACAGGATCACACAACCGTCCATGAACTCCTCAGATCACTCCAGCTCCCTCCCTATGACCAGTATGGAAAACCGACCATTGAAGAGGTCTTAAACCAGTACTGGCAGACCATTCTTGCAATCATCCTCGGGATAATTATCCTTGTCATCCTCCTCCTCTATACCCTCCGGACAAAAGATAACCTGAAAACAGCTCTTGTGCAGGTACAGGAGAGTGAACGAGCCCTTATTGAATCGAAACTGGAACTTGAAGAGGCACATGATGACCTTGCAAGAACCCAGGAGAAGATTATAGAT
Source organism: uncultured Methanospirillum sp. (assembly GCA_964515765.1). Classification (GTDB taxonomy): domain Archaea; phylum Halobacteriota; class Methanomicrobia; order Methanomicrobiales; family Methanospirillaceae; genus Methanospirillum. The sequence goes on from CAZEWE010000226.1 coordinate 2,797, forward strand.
TCAATCGATTATGCAAAACTCATCCAGCAGTCAATCCTTCCTTCACGGGCTGAAATGGACCGGTACCTGGCTGAGTACTTCACCATCCTAAAACCCCGTGATATCGTCGGGGGAGATTATTACCTGCTCAAAAAGACGACAGACGGGTTTTTCATAGCCGTAGCAGACTGCACCGGACATGGCGTTCCGGGAGCCCTTATGACCATGATGACGAGCACCCTCCTTACCAGGGTCATCGCCACCAATCCGGATGACAGCCCGGCATCCATCCTTGCAAAACTCCATGCCCAGGTCAGGGAGACATTAGAGGCACAGTCAGATCAGAAACACCTGGAAAACGGGCTTGATATTGCACTCTGCAAGGTATGTCCGGAAAAACAGCAGATCACCTTTGCCGGCGGGGGCCTTCCACTCATCATAGCCGATGAAACAGGAGTCCGTGAGATTGCAGGAGACCGGCTGCACCTTGGATTTTCACAGGAGCGGAAAAGTATTGTCTTCACCGACCAGCTCGTACCACTCACGCCTGAATCACGGTTTTACCTGATAACCGACGGAATTCTTGACCTGCCAGGGGGACCATTCGGCCATGGATTTGGAAGAAGAAGACTGCTCGCCCTTCTGGAACGTCTGGCCAGACTGCCGATGACAACACAGGGTGACCAGATGATGCAGGAACTGACAGCATACCAGGAGTCCTGGACAGCAAAAGATGATATGACCATGATAGGATTTCAGATTAAATAAGGAAGAGAGGCAGGGGAGATACATGGAGAATTTATTACAGTTACATCGGGAATTTACAAAGAAGGGAGTGCTCATCAGTTTTAACGGCTCATTATCCAACAGTATCA
>CAZEWE010000227.1:0-3631 GCA_964515765.1 uncultured Methanospirillum sp.
TATCCCTCTTTAAAATTTTTAAGGAAAATTTTTAGAAAAATATCCGGAATTCAAATCACAATATATTTAATCCCCCACATGGTATCAAAACATGATACACGTATGACAAAAAAGGAATTCAGCCCTTGCTATTTGAACCGATTTTTAGGTCTTTTTTGCCTCAGTCTTTGTGTGTTTGCCTTCCTGGGTATAACAACCTCTGTTGCGGATGATAACCAGACTGCATTTATTCCTGATGTTACCGGTATGACAGTGGGTGATGCAGTTCAGGCATTCAAAGACGCAGGATTTACCAATAGTCCTGTTATTGAAACAGAGACTCTGATTGCCGGACAAAACCCACCAGCAGGAACTGAAGTATCGGTTGATGAGATATGCACCATTACAACCAGTTCTGAAACAGTATATGGGAAGGGACCAGTACAAAACTCCTATCTGGCATCATCTCTCTATGCAATAACTCACTTTGATCCTTCTCAGAGTGATTCAACACCCTATGGCCCGCCCAATGGTGTGTTCACCATAGATCCAACAGCACAGCCCATTGTAAATGCCGGACCGGTTAACATCATCACCCTTGCTTCTACCCAAAAGGATTACATGTGGGGAGTCGGCTCTGACCGGGTCAGCTATGTGTATGTTGGAGATGGAGAATTAACAGAAGTAGCAGGGTATGAAGCACTGGAAGATGCCACCGGCGGTCTGATGAAGGCCGTTCCAAAAGAAAATTTCCAGACTTTTTCACAGGATACTGCGGTTGGGATGAATGCCACCACCATGAATGCCTCCCTGATGGAACTTTTCGGAGAGAAGTACTCACTCAGGTTTGGAAATGGCATGTATTCCGTTGTAGATTCTGAAAATGTCCTCTACACCAACTATGGATCAAATCTGTATGCATTTGCACTGACTGATCCAGAAAATCCGGCAGCAGGTATTACTCCCCGGAACGTGATTGAGGATATCGTTACCGCAATACAGGGAGCAGATCATCCGGCAAATGCCCGGCTATTTGGCCTTTCAATCACCTATGACGGACATCTTATCGTAACTTTCAGTAACGGGGTTGCTGTTATGAACCGTGACCTAGACACTGCAACTGCTTCATTTTATAAGTTTGGAGATGATGAATATGTCAGCAATTCCCTGGCAGTAGATGAGAATAACGGCATCTACATCGCAAGCGATAAAATCATGCGAAAACTTGTCTGGAATGGGACAGCAATATCCGATGCCGAATCAGAAGGTGCATGGTCATGTCCCTACACACACTCCACCCAGCCCCCGATCATTAAGGTCGGTATCGGGACCGGATCCACTCCGACACTGATGGGATTTGGGGATGATGACAGACTTGTGGTCATAACCGATGGTGCACAGAGAATGAACCTGGTCGCCTTCTGGCGTGATGAGATTCCTGAAGGAGCAGAGCGTATTGCAGGACAGATTCCGGTAACATGCGGATTTACCACATTGCCGGATTGGATTCAGTCTGAACAGTCAGTAGTTGTGTCAGGATATGGAGCATTTGTCGTGAATAATATGCCAAATTCAGTGGCAGAAGATTTGATCGGACAAAATAAGATTTTACAGGTTTCCCTTATGGGCCCGGCCTATGAAACATCATATGGTGCAGAGCGGTTTGAATGGAATACGGAAACGAATGAATGGTCCTCGGTCTGGAGCCGACCGGATGTGTCATCCACCAGTATGGTCCCTATTCACAGCGAATCCGGGAACATGGCTCTGCTGAATGGGTACCGCTCACCAGGAGGCTGGGAGATCCTTGGCCTTGACTGGGATACCGGAGAGACAGTTCATCAGACCTTATTTGGCGATCTGAACGGGGGTAACGGGGCATATGCCATTCTTCAGTATCTTGAGGATAGAGATGCTCTCTTTAACACCTTTGCCGGTCCAATACGGATCGATTACGATACCCAATAATCTTTTTTTTGCAGAATTTTACCCTCTCCTACTCCTGGACAGACATATCATCCTCACTGATCCTCCATCCCGGTCCCGAATCACCTCATCCCCTAACCAATAAACAGCCGAGATCACCTATCTTTTCGACTTGAAACAATCCAATCCCGCCCAGGTATATCGCAACATTCTCTCAATGTACCCGAAGCTTCCGAACTGCCTGACTCAAGAAAAATCTTTAGGAACTTTTTTTGGTCACATGCTATCTATGAAAAAAGATAACATGTGAGTATGGATACTCTTGTACAAATATATCAGGACGGTGAATGGTATGTCGCCGTTGATCTTGCAACAGATGTAGCAGATCAGGGAAAAACAAGAGAAGAAGCAATATCACGATTAAAAATTGGACTGAAAGAACACTATGCAACTATCCTGGAAATGCTTGAGAACGACAAAAAATTTGAGATAATCACCGTAGAGATTCCATATAGTGGTAACTCTTCCAGCCCTCTCATCACATAATGATAAAGGCCTCAATAGAGCCAGGTTTATTAAAAAAAGACAATCAGGAAGTCATATTCATTTGTGGCATGATGAAAGAAGGACGCTTGTAACCGTCCCATATCACGAATAACGTGCTCCAGGAACATTGATTTCTATAATAAAACAATCAAAGATGGAAAGAGACGAATTCCTCTCATACCTCGAATAGATATTCACATATGCCCACCACTCAATATTTACCCATCACAGTCCTTTTAGTCACATTCATGGCCCCTCCCCCATCATATCCAAATTGCATATGCCGGTTCCGGTCATCGGTTCCAGTTCTTGATCGACCTACCGTCCCCCAGTCTGATCTTTCATATTGATTGCTTGGTTTTATACTCTTCTCGAATGAGCTGAGTCCCTCTTGTTCATACACGTAGTTGCATAAATCGGGGGTAAAAATCTTCTATCATTCGGAGACTACCGTGTGCAGGATGAGAGAATAGGCCACAAATTTTTTTAATGGTATGGCAGACAGATGAGATTGTGGGAATAATAATCGAGGGATAGAAAGGAAATATTAATTCTATTCCAAGTCCTGGACGACAGTTCTCATAATATGACACTGCCTGCAAGAGTTCTTGTTCTGCTTCGGGATGAAAATAGAAATTTATTGATGTAAAACGCTTCTAATATTGGAAAAGACCTTATTTCCGGATATCGGGGTAACAGATCCGGTTTCCAGCTCTGAAAATCTCTTCTCCCCTTCTTCAGCCCAGAGACGATCGATCTCCGGATCAGAGGGAAGGTTGAGACTCTCTATGAGGCGATCAATCAATTCTATCCGTTCGTGAGCAGGGAGGGAGAGCACTTCCTGTTCAATTTTCTTGGATATGAATATCATTTTCCTAATCACTTATGTATATTCCAGATATTTTTAGTCTACTGTCAATTGGAATAATATGAGGGACTTCGTATTCAATCTAATCAGAGGATCTATCAACGTCCAGGATAACTCAGTAAAACTTTCATAATTTTATATTTCTTTTCTCCTTTTGTTGGAAGATACGGACCAACAGGATTTACAGAACTTCTCTTTCAGCCTTGAATAATATTCTTTCCAAATGAGATGAGTCCCTTCTCTCAGACAATTGGGAGCATAAATCGGTGGCAAATATCCTTTACCATTCGGTGACTACAGTATGCAGGATGA
>CAZEWE010000228.1:0-3629 GCA_964515765.1 uncultured Methanospirillum sp.
AAACCATTCCTTTTCTTCACTATACTCCTGGTGGACGTTATCTGCTTCTTTCTACTATCGGCTGTAATCTCTCCTGTGAAGGGTGTGTATCGTATGTTCTGGCAAAGAACCAGGATTTATTGACCGATGCTCTGATTCATGCAGACCCGGCAGAAATTCTTCGTATGGCGAAAGATAACGCCTGTATCGGAGCGGTCTTTTGCCTGAATGAGCCGACAGTCTCACTCGGGACGGTCACCCGGGTTGCCCGTGAACTGCATGCGGCCGGATTATCCATAGGGTGTGCCTCGAATGGATGTATGTCAGAAAAAGCGCTGGATATTCTTTTAGACCACATGGATTTTATCACCATCGGACTGAAAGGACTGTCAGACCATGCATACCAGATCAACGGGGCTCCTTGTAATGCAGAACAGGTCTTTCAAACCCTGAAAACAATTCATTCCAGAAACATACATCTGGAGGTTGCTGCGGTATGCAAAACATCAGATATGGAAGAGATTGTTACTATTGCGCAGCGGATACAGGAGATATCTGCTGATATTCCCCTCCATGTCATGCGGTTTATTCCCTTTCATGGAGCAGATACTGCGCTTGAACCCTCTGCCACCACTGCTGAAGATCTGATCTCAGCCTGCAGGAAATATCTGCCATTTGTATATCTTTTCAACACACCGTCAACCTGGTATCTGAATACTTACTGTCCGGATTGTAATGAATTACTTGTTGAGCGTTCATTTAACGGACCAATGGGGGCTCGTTTTTCAGGCAGGTATGCACCGGTATGTCCTTCCTGTACGTATTCTATCCCGGTCAGAGGAAAGTGGTATTCACAGTTCTATCATGAACCACGGTTCAGAGGAGGATATAGAACTCCCGTTGCGCTTGATATGGTGTACAGTATCCTGAAAACAGTGGGAATCTCTGACGATGCCACTATGGGAATGGTATTAACAAAACTATTATCCAACGATTGCCTTGAGCAGTTACAAACAAAACTTCAGACTCCAAAGGGATATATTGAATTTTTACAGGTTTTACAACAGTGGTCAGGGAGTAACTCATTTGAGCCGGTCATCAGATTTCTTTCAGGAAGAGTCCAGATGATCGAGAGATATTCCAATGTACCCAAAAAACCACGTGTCTTTTCAGTCCTTTCTCATCCACTCCTCCCCTCATATCCGGACAAAATGGAAAATACACTCATAAAACTTGCAGGAGGAGATGTTTTGAATTATACCCTTGGATATGATGAAACATCATCTGAACGATTCACCCGGGATGCATTTCAAAAATTACAACCCGAAGTCCTTGTTGTTTCAGGCCCCGGTGATCTGACGCACCAGGATTTTTTACATCTCTGTATGAGAGAAGATCTTACTGCTCCTGCTATAGAAGAGGATAATATTTTCATGGTCCCAGGGGCTCATTTGAGAACCGGCCCATCTTGGATCCTGACCCTGGAATCGATCGCGAATTATCTTCATCCGGAGATTTTTGATTTTGACCTGGAATATGAAAAAGGGGCTCTTCTCAAAACTTTACCCGGAATTGAGTGAATACTGATATCAGATTTTTCAAAACATCATTTTTCATCTGATATACCTGGCTGGTGAAGGTTTGGGAAAAAACCTGTGTAATCAGGTGCTCCCAAAACCCATGGATTTGCATTTACATAACGGGGATGAATGACAACAAAATTATGGTAAATCTATATCAGGATGCAGTGTTTTCCCGATTTTCCTGATCCTTTACGATTCCCGTAATTTGAACCTTTATTTTTTGCTTCAAAGGCACATCAGGTTTTTTTGCCCCATTCCAGGAATATCCCGTCACCTCACAAGTAACACGATTACCACCGATTATTCTCTCGATTCTTGTTGGTTCCCCCTTATTCTGATTGTTCTGAAATTCTTTTACCACAGCATTCCACTCAGATGGATATAATGCGATTTCATATAACTCATTAACTTCAACCATAAGTTAACCTCCTGAGTTGCATTACAAGATAGGTCATTACCATATATATCTATTCCCATTCGTTGATTGATTTCGATGAAAAACAGCATACATAAGTTAAATATGGAAAATATTTCAGCATCCAGTCTGCTTACCGTTGTAAAGAAAAGTGGTGGTTAGAGGACATAGTTTGACTGTTATAGAGGTTTCCCGGCAGTCAAAACGGCATGATCGGATTGGATATCGTACCGGTCGGAGTACTCTTGAAGTTGTCTATGGTTTATTCTACTCTGTGCTGGAAGTACTAACCACCACATATTAATTTGGATTGAAAGTTAATAAAATTATATAAAGCGGATCCTTCATGCAATAAACCATCAATACATTCCATTCTCCAAAGCCGACCAGATCATCATTCCCTTGTATATTTCCGATTGTGTATGGTACATTCCATCTATCGAAGAGTTTCTGTAATATTCCCTGATTTTTTCTTTGTTTGCTTCGGTGAGAACCTGACGAAGCAATAAAAAATCGATAGCCTTTTCAGCCGCTTCTTCCGGGATCTGGTACCGATCTTCCGATTTATGAGTAATTTTCACAATCGGATGATATCCACGTGTATACAGGTACATGAACGGATACATAAACCCGGATGCAAAGATGTTATCCTGGGGAACAGTATCCAGAATCCGGGTATAGATATCACAGGGAATTTTCGCCGGATCTTTCCGGATAAAGTTACTGTAATAACAGAATCTCCTGGAACAGGCCATCATCCGGTCAAAGGTCTCAACATCCTTGATACCAGGAGTAAATGATGCAATAACCAGATCAAACGATTTTCGAAACCCCAACGCATCAATATCTGCAGTCCACCAGGAACATTCAACCGGAGTTATAGGAAGATTATCACAAGCCGCTCTCTCTTTCAATCTGTCAAGCATGCCTGACGCAATATCAAGTGACGTGACATATGCCCCGGCCTGTGCCAGGGGAATGGACAACGTTCCCGGACCACATCCGATATCAAGAATTTGTGCTCCAACAGGATTGAATCCCGCTTCCCCCAAGAGTTTGAAAAAATCTGCATTCTTTTTCCTTTGTCTCTCTTCCTCCACATCTTTTCCAAAACTTTCCGCACGCTTATTCCAACTGGCTGCCTGATCTTCATCTGACGTATAGTATCCTTCATCAAGAGAAGATCTCCAGCAATTAACCCAATTTTGTATCGTATCATTCAGAACCATGAGTGCCACATGATGAAAATCAGTACAGAAAGGTTACCTGTACTGTTGTATAAATGAATTGATTTTTTACGGACATTGTCAATTATTTTTTATTGATATAAAAAGTCATGATTATTTCGAAAGATCGTCCATTATGCAGGATATCATCCAAACATGGCTATTTGGACTCTGATTTTGTGTGTGGAATTCATATCATACCCCTTCTCATGCGGATGAGATACCCCTATGTTATGTACTTTGAATTAATTATTAAAACCAATAAACAATTTTTATGTGTATGTATCACCTATACTCAGAGGATACTATCCATAAAATCAGGAGGTACTATGAGAATCAGTGCACGAAATTCAATTAAAGGGACCATTACGTCCATCACGAAAGGCCCGGTTAATTCAGAAGTCGTTCTTGATATTGGAAATGGCG
>CAZEWE010000229.1:0-3591 GCA_964515765.1 uncultured Methanospirillum sp.
ATCATACAGAACCTGAGTAGTCCGGACCAGACTCTGTATGCACATGTTCATACCTCCGCATACAATATTCTACTATTCAATAGTCCGGATACGCCCTGTGAAGGAGTCAGAGAGATCGTGACAACTGGTCAGCAAAACCCCCTGAAATTCCGTCAAAAACGAAGACCACTTGAACTGACCATGCATACCGTATGGTTCTTCTGTGCCATCTCTTCGATCATCGGCATATTTTTCATCCTCATCTTCCTGCTCTATGATGCTGTACCCGCATTCCTGGATATCGGACTTATCCCATTTCTGACCGGGGAGCGTTGGGATCCAACCAGCATCATACCGAAGTACGGGCTTGTCCCCCTCATTGTCGGGACCCTGCTCGTTACCATCGGAGCAATGGTTTTTGCTGTTCCTTTTGGTATCGCCTGTGCAATCTTTATCGCAGAACTTGCAAGCCCCCGGATGAGAAATATTCTGAAACCCGCCGTTGAGCTTCTTGCCGGGATTCCATCCGTGGTTTATGGATTTTTTGGTCTCGTTATCCTCGTGAAATTTTTACAGGATGTTCTGGCGGTTCCAAGCGGAGAATCAGTCCTTGCGGGTTCAATTCTTCTTGGTATCATGTCCCTTCCGACCATCATCAGCGTATCAGAAGATGCCATCAGTTCAGTGCCCCGGTACCTGAAAGAGGGGTCCCTGGCCCTTGGGGCAACCCACTGGCAGACCATATCCAAAGTTATCGTCCCAGCTGCACTCTCCGGCATTACCGCTGCAGTCATTCTTGGAATCGGACGTGCTGTCGGTGAGACGATGGCGGTCATCATGGTTACCGGGAACGCAGCGATCATCCCTGACCCAATCTGGAATATCCTCTCACCGGTACGGACCCTGACCGGAACGCTCGGAATTGAGATGGGAGAAGTAGCGGTTGGATCACTCCATTATCATGCTCTTTTCGGAGTAGCTGTTGTATTACTTCTGATAACCCTGCTCATCAACCTGGCTGCCCTGACGGTGATGAAGAGACTGAAGAGTTCACAGACGGGGGGATGCTCACGAAAAGGGATGTTCTCATGTCGTATGATCACGGACCGGCTCTCCGGAATCACCCCCCACCTTCCCCTGGGATTGACAGCCCTTCTCGGACTATTCCTGCTCCTCATCGGGTTATGGCAGGGGGCGGCAGGCATTCTGGTGCTCTATCTGACCGCACGGCTGATTGACCGGTACTGCATCAGGCAGACGGTACAGAAGATCTGGTTCTCTCTGGTCACGATCATGATGGGGATCGTTACCCTCATTCTCATCTTCATCCTGTATGATATCTTCTCAAACGGTCTCCCGTATGTCACGCTTGATTTCCTGACCGAATCCCCGAGAAACCTTGGTCGTGGAGGAGGTATCTTCCCAGCCATTATCGGAACATTCTACCTTGTTATCGGTTCAATTCTCATCGCTCTGCCCCTGGGTATTGGTGCTGCCATCTACCTCGTGGAATATACCAAAGAGAATGTTCTCACCCGGTTTATCAGGACGGCAACCGACCTCCTTAATGGAACTCCATCTATTGTTTTCGGGCTGTTCGGGTTCACGTTCCTCGTGCTCTTCCTTGGATTTGGCATATCTCTCCTTGCCGGTATGATTACCCTGGCCCTCATGGTTCTGCCAACGGTGATCAGAACAACCGAAGAAGCTTTAAAGAGTGTTCCGGACAGTCTCCGCGAAGGATCCTATGCGCTTGGAGCGACCAGATGGCAGACGGTACGGCGGGTTGTCCTGCCCCCCTCTGTTCCGGGCATCATTACCGGGGCTATCCTCTCCATTGGCCGGGCAGCAGGTGAGACGGCACCGATTATGTTTACTGCCGTTGTATTCATGCAGCGTCGTCTTCCGGATTCGTTTCTTGATCCGGTCATGGCTCTCCCCTATCATCTGTTCATCCTGGCAACCAATGTCCCGGGTGCCAGGAACAACCAGTATGCAACAGCAGTCGTCCTCCTGGTCCTGGTTATCATGATATATGGAGGAGCGATTGTCATCAGAAACCATTATGATAAAAAAGTCAGGTGGTAACCTATGAATGAAGAAATTATCATCGATGTGCAGGGTTTAAACCTCTGGTACGGGCATAATCAGGCTCTGCACAATGTAACCCTGCCAGTCGCAAACAGAAAGGTCACTGCCCTGATTGGTCCGTCCGGATGTGGAAAATCAACGCTTATCCGGTGTTTTAACCGGATGAATGACCTGGTTTCAGGGTGTCGTGTCACGGGGAACATCCTCTACCATGGGCAGAATATCTACGGGCCTGAAGCAGACCCGGTGGAGCTCAGAAGGAAGATCGGAATGGTCTTTCAAAAACCGAACCCGTTTCCTAAATCCATCTATGAGAATATTGCATACGGGCCCCGGGTGCATGGAATAAAAAACAAGAGAGAACTTGACGAGATCGTGGAATCATGCCTCCATAAAGCTGCACTCTGGGATGAAGTAAAAGACCGGATGCATGATTCAGCAATGAGCCTGTCCGGAGGTCAGCAGCAGCGACTCTGTATTGCAAGAACCTTGGCTGTCAATCCAGAAATCATTCTCATGGATGAGCCTTGCAGTGCTCTTGATCCAATTGCAACCTCAAAGATTGAGGATCTTATTGAGGAACTCAAAAAGGAGTACTGCGTGATCATCGTCACCCATAGTATGTCCCAGGCTTCCCGCGTTTCAGATTATACGGCATTCATGTACCTTGGTGACCTCATAGAATTCGGGGAGACCAGACAGATATTTGAGAATCCACACAAAGAATTGACTGAGAACTACATCACCGGAAGATTCGGATAAGACCATGACCGAAAAAGAACGCTCTGAACTCTCACAAATCCACACCGATGCATGTGACCTTGGAAAATATGCGATAGCCATGCTCCGGGACAGTATTGATGCCTTTGAACGTGGCGATGCACAACTGGCCCTGGATGTCTGTAACCGGAAAATTGAACTGAAAAAGCGGTTTATTGCCGTTGAAGAGACCATGTTCAGGCATCTGGCATTATATCAGCCGGTTGCACGGGACATGCGGGAGATCGTCGCCTCACTTCGCATTATCTATAACTTTGAGCGGATTGGGCGGATGGGATATGATATCGGTGATACTATCAAAACCCTCTCGCAATGCTGCGGTCTTGCCGATCCTGATAAACTCATCATTGTTGGCAGAAAAGTCCTTGCCATGATTGAAGATGCACGTGATGCTTTTGAGGACCGTGAAGTGACCCGTATCAGGAATATGCGAGGGCGGGATTCAGAGATTGACCGCCTGTATTGTGAGGTCATGCGGGATCTTATCACCAGAATGGAACAGAATAAAGACGATGTCCCAATCCTCGCACGGTATGTTATCATTGACCGGTACCTGGAGCGGTGTGGCGATCAGGCCTGTAATATTGCCGAGATGACGACATATATGGTCACCGGCGAACGAGTAGAAATTATCTGATTTTCTCTTCCCTTTTTTGTTCTTTTTCCGTTTCAGACATTTTTCTGAATAGTACACAGTATTGTCATTGTATCAGTATGAGGTTTTACACTCATCTGGAACGG
>CAZEWE010000230.1:0-3581 GCA_964515765.1 uncultured Methanospirillum sp.
GGACCTTTTTTGCAATCCTTGATCCGTTCGGAAACCTTCCGTTTTTTATTGCATATACCAGTTCACTCAGCTCGCGTGTCAGGAAAAAGACTGCTCTGATTCTTTCGGCGTTCATTTTTTTCGCGATGGCAATATTCCTCTTTTCAGGCCAGATAGTCCTGAGCTTTTTCCATATATCCATCCCGGCGTTCCAGATAGCAGGGGGGATCATTCTGTTTGGGGTAGCCCTGTCCATGATGAGCGGAACACATACCATAACGATGAACAAGGTGATTTCAGATACCGGGAAAGATCGGCTTTTGGAGAAGAATGAGTCAATTTTACCAACAATCATCGTCCCACTGGGTATCCCGCTTTATGTTGGGCCGGGATCGATTGCTGCCGCCATCCTCTTTGGCAGTAATGCCCCAACAGATACGGCGTTCCTTGGTGGGCTACTGGTCATCCTTCTTATTGTCATCTTCATCACCATCCTCAACCTAAGTTCAGATTATATCGGGAAGGTGCTCGGGAACCAGGGAATTGAGATCCTGGTCCGACTGATGGGGCTGGTCCTTGCAGCAATTGCAGTTCAGCTGACCCTGGAGGGAATCACCGGAGCGATCACCACCATGATACTCCCCTCCCTGTCCGGATAAATCACAGATGGATGGCCATATCATCCGTGCCGATTATCACATCCGAAAACTGAGGTCCGTTATTCCGGATTGATAGCCGCTGATCAAGAGATGTATACAGGTCGGCGGCGAAATGAACAAGTGCCAGTTTTTTTGCCCCTGCCTCATGTGCAAGACGAACTGCTACTTCAGGATTTAGATGAGGCCATCCCGGATTTTCCTGCCCGGGGAGATAGGCACATTCGGTTATCAGCAGATCGGCCCCGGCTCCCAGGGTCAGAATACCATCACAGGGCCCGGTATCGGTGCAGAATGCAATTGTTTTTGATAGTTCAAACCGGTACCCGAAGACCGGCTGGGTGTGAACAAGGAATGCGGTCTTTACCGGAATGCGGAGAACGCATCTGCCTTCCGGAAGTTCAGTGATGGTTACCGGATAGGGCAGTTCTTCCAGGGGGATGGTGTAGGGATACCCGATAAATCTGGATAGCATCTCAACCCCCGGTGGGCCATAGATGGACAGACCACCTTCAAACCGGCACCGTGCCAGGGTGTGCAGTCCGGATATATGATCCAGATGGAAATGAGAGAAGAACAGGAGGGCAGGTTTTTGTATGGACGGATATACATCCGGAATCTTTGTAAATCCCTCTCCGGCGTCGAGAATGATAAAACAGTCAGGGGTATCAATGGTGATACAGGTGGTGTACCCGGTTTTCGATGTGTACCATCCGTTTGTCCCATGAAAAATTACGGTGATCTCTTCCATTATCTCATGAGTATATCGAACCCGTAAGCAGATATAAGGGTCGAATGGGTGGTGAAAGTCAGGATGGGAAATTCATCCTGGACGTATGAATCTTGACATTTGAAAAATTTATCTTATGGATTTTCTTTCGGTGAATTATATGCGCAAATAAATAGAACGAATCTATTAGAATAAATTTCAGACAAACATGCAAAAACCAAATCAAGGTATAGCAAAAAAGAAGAGATAGGCACAAAATTAAAAAATATTCAAATAAAAATGATTTGTTGATTTAAAATAATAATAACCCGCCAATTTCATAAATGTCTCCAATTTAAGATTATCACAACAAAATATCGAATTAAAATAAATTAGATAATAAACAACAGGTTTTTATCTGCATGTTTACATGGTTAATTGTCAGTATAATGGGTGACGACCATGAGCAATACAAATAGAGACCCCCCTTTCAAGAGAGAGCAGAGCGTGAAGAATACTCTGTTCAAAAAAGACAAATCGGTGAATTGGTCCGGAAACATAACAATACCAAGTTTTCTTCTGGTTATTTTATTTTTCATCACGATACCTTTGGCAAGTGCCGAGAACATCTATTTTACTGATGATTATATTCTGGATGATCTTCAGGTATTACCTCAACTGATAAACCAGACCCCTTCAGATTTCCCTGAATCAAATTCACTTTATCCTGAATACGATTATTTTTATCCGGAAGAGGATGGAGGAGTAGGGGGACCTGATGCAGATAGTCAGTCTGCTCTCCCTCAGTATAACACCGGATCAGGATCACTCTACCCACCCGGAGCTGGATCCTCAATGACAGTCGATCCAAACTCCCTGAAGAATAGTAATTCCATGGCTGTTCCTGTGGCAAAGTTTACTGCTACCCCACTGAAAGGAATGGCACCCTTAACGGTGAAGTTTCAGGATCAGTCTACTGGGAATCCAACCGAATGGTTTTGGAATCTTGGCAATGGAAAAACTACTTCGGAGAAAAGTCCAACTGCATTATATTCAAAAGAAGGAACCTACACAGTTTATCTCACCGTTTCAAATGACCTGGGGCTGAATACCGCGTCTGCGGATATTGAAGTCCTCCATGAAAAAACCGTAGTTATCGCGGACTTTTTCTATGCATTGAAGGGAAAGGGCCTCCCCCAGAAGGTAGAATTTTATGATATTTCAGAAGGACATGCTGAAAGTTGGTTTTGGACATTTGGAGACGGAGGTACATCGAGAGAGAAAAACCCGGTTTATTACTATAAAGATGCCGGGAATTATGATGTTACGTTGAACGCATCAAATAAATTCTTCTCATCCTCAAAGACGAACAATGTACTGATTGATGAAGAAATCCATCCAAAGGCCCACTTTAATTCTGATGTCCTCCGAGGCCCTGCACCATTAACAGTTACATTCACAGATTCGTCCACCGGCAATCCTACAAAGTGGTTCTGGAAATTTGGAGATGGGGCAACATCTGCCAAACAGAATCCTGTTCATACATATCAGAAGCCCGGTGACTATGATGTGAGTTTGCAGGTGTCTAACACCAAAGGAACCGCACATTTCCTGACAACCATTTATGTTGAGAAAGGAGTTGCAAAAACAAAACCAACAGCGAACTATAATCAGGTACCTTTATCTGGATGTGCCCCCCTGAAGGTTACATTTACTGATCTCTCAACCGGAGAGCCCTCATCCTGGAAATGGGACTTTGGAGACGGAGCAACATCGACTGAACAGAATCCCATCCATACCTTTGTAACACCCGGCACATATTGGGTATATCTGACTGCATCCAACTCCCTTGGAGAGTCATACTTTGCCTCAACCGTTGAAATCCCCTGTGCGGGATAACTTTCCCCTGTTTTTCCTCTAAAAAAGAGAGATGAAATCAATAGATATATCTCTGCGATGACCTGCCCCTGATAACCCCGATCACTCCATACGCAATCAGGTAACACCCGATAAACACGATAAGAAGCTGCATCCCGTCCTGAGGATAGAGAATCAGATAAAACCCGACAACAATGCTCAGCATTCCCCCGATAATCAGAAAGAGCCATGAAATCCGGTCCTGAACGAATCCTGATGAAAACCCGAGTTGCATGATACCCATCATGAGGATCATGACCCCTAACAGTATTCCCATCATCGAGACCGTCATATCAGGGTTGAGAAGAGCATACAGACTG
>CAZEWE010000231.1:0-3576 GCA_964515765.1 uncultured Methanospirillum sp.
TCTCCGGGTCCACAATTGAAACAATTCTGAACCGGTGTGGGCGTTGGGGTTGGCGATATCGTAGGTACTGTGGTGGGCACAGTAGTTGGAATCGTGGTTGGGGGAGTAGTAGTCGGTACAGTTGTTGGTTCGGTTGTCGGTGTACTGGTGGGTCCGCTTCCAATAGTTCCTGCTCCCTCATACGCAATCAGTTGGGAGTGCGTATTATCGATGATGCGGACCCCTACCGAACCGGGAGGGAACGGAATTGCCCCGGATATGAGAGCCGGATCATTGGCAAGGTAATACCCGTCAGCTTTTCTGAAAATAATCACCAGGTCTCCTGGTGACCAGGTTGTATCTGAAGAGAGAAAGGACGGATCGGTGATGACAACCGAACTCTCCTCACTGGTGTCCACCATGAATCTGACTTCATATTGTGCATCCCGGGTCTGATTCTCGTAATACATGGTGTCACCATTCCGATGGACCACCTCAATTCCATCAATATTCTGGGCTATTGGAATAATTTTTGCCCCGGTCACCACATAGGCGGTTTTCTCAATTGAGGAGACCAGACCGAAGATGAGAACATAGATGATTCCTGCCATGGCCACTACCAGGAAGATGATCAGGATAAGTCCTACCAACGTGCTGACCGCTTTGTTATTCAAATCCTGGGGAGCCTCATGAGCCTCTGAATTATTAGTAGTCATACCAATGGGTTGCGCTATAATCAGGAGTTATTCTTCATTATTCAGGGTTTTTTCGCCATTTTTCTGATTCACCTTGGAAAGAGCACACTTTCTGCAGATTGGATCTATAGATCTCCGGTATCGGCAGGTGCAGGCGAGATCTGACATCGAAAATTCTCTGTTCTCAAGCATACAGATAAAACCGATTACCAGGAGTCCTGCACAGATGAGGGCAAGTGATGCAGTCAGGATGTGAGTTATTCCTCCATTCAGGACGCAGCATTCAAATAGAACGATCAGGGAGGTGAGGATGACTCCTATGCAGGCGCCCATGTAGAGGCCATGATGCATGCCAAGACGAATCGACAGGTTATCAAGGGTCATATGATCATATCCAATGATGATAGATTGGTTTAAAAACGAGAAATAGGTATTGGATACAAATGTAGGGAATTCTGATTACCTCAGGGGTAGATTCAGGAATACCTCATAAAGTGATTTTCCTGGTTATAGGGGATATTCCATGCTACCAGATTCCGGGTTTTTTGGGATTTTATTTTGTTTTTATTGCCGTATAGCCAGGGGATAGGTACAAAGAACTAGAAATACTTCAATTTATTGAAATTTTCGGATTTTATTCGTATGTAACAGTTGTAACAGTTGTAGCACTTCTATGAAAAAGAGACCTTTACAATTTTTTTTGGTATTGGAAGCGGTCTATTCATTGATCCCTTCAGATCCATAGACAACCATAATAAACCACATTAGGTGAATATATGTGATACGTTCAATTGATTGAATGAGAATTTCAGGTGGAGAAAGACAGGTTCATAGGTTTCATTCCGGTCGAAGGATTCAAAACATCTGCTCTCTTCTCTGCTCGGTTTAACGACAGATAAACCGAATCCTGATATAACGCTTAAGGACCCGTTTCTCTTACGTAATTATTCACATGAAAGATAATAATCCGAACATAAAACTGCTGTCGGGAACGGATTATCAATTCCCTTTTCCAGGTGCACAGGAATCGTCCCTATAACCCGGTCCCGAATAAGGGTGATTTCACATTTCTACAGACGAATACCATTACGGCACGGGTTCTATTGTTCTGATGACGGAGTCTGTTTCTCCACATGCATTCCGGATGGTCAAATTGACTTCATAGGTAGCAGAAAGCCCAATTGAACCTAAATTTGGCTCTATTCCCGTTCCATTCGTCTGGGATCCAAAGTCCCATACCATCTCGACCGGTACGAATGGAGTCCCGTTGTGATTCAGGTAGAACCAAATCTGGTACGGATCGGTGCTGATGACCTCATATTCAAATGAGGCATCTGGTTTTATGCAGTGTATTCTGGATATTATCGAATTGAATCAAAAGAAGCGATGATAAATCAGACAAGTGCTATTACAGGACCTTCTAATGCCTCTTTTACGATAGCTGATGTCTTTGAGAGACGGGCAAATTCCTCCGGAGTATAGCAGATATAATCGATATGAATCCGAAAAGGGATATGTAATAAGATTTCTGTCATTCGTGAAATAAATGGGATCGATGAGAAATACTCTGATACGAGAATCACATCAACATCTGAACCTTCATGAGAGGTTTTTGTTGCGTGTGAACCAAAGATGATGATTTTTTCAGGATTGTATCTTTTTTTTAGGAGTGGAACCACATCTCTTTGAAATTCCTCAAGTAATGGATCTGTGCTCATTGGACATACCCCGAGTATCTGTCCTTAAGAAGATAAAAGATTTTTTCCAGTGAAGAGAGTTTTATCTGGAGGATCTGGTCATCATATTGTTCAAATGGAATATTATCAGCGATATCAGGATATCGAGATATTTGATAATCCGGTGCTAATTGGTACACATCCGGCATAATTTCTTTTGGAATCTCGAGTTCACGGGCAAGTTGATCAATATGATGTGTCCGGGGTATTTTTTTACCATCAAGTAGAAGCAGACCCTTAAATAATTTCTCTACCGATTGATGGGCAAGAAACGCCGCTACGTCATATCCACCAATAGAACAATTTTTTATTGCCATATCTTTGTCATGCAATGACTGTTTTATCCACTTTCGAGCAGCTTCCTTACATAAGGGATCGACCATTTGACTATCTGAATATCTATAAGATGAGATGATATATATGTCTCTGTAATGGTTTTATGTGAATGAGACAGATCTCTTAATTTGTTGTAATAAGCGATGCAAATTTTTAAATGAGATGTAATTTAATCTTCTCTTGGAAGATGTTCTATGTATGAGTCAAAAAACCCATACAAATGACGAGACGCATTTATTTTTTACAGCGATTGAAAAAGAAGATTATAATGAATGGATAATGCTATAGTACGATACCTTTCACACTTATCCTGGAATTCGGAATGAAAAATGAAATGCTGTCAGAATGGAGGCTTTTCAATCACAATTCGTCCACTACGAATATTCTAAATCCTCAATTTCTGCACTATACTACGAAAAAGGATAAAAAAGAATCCCCATCCTTCCTTCTTTATAAATGTACAGAGTTATTACAGTGAAATTTCCAGCCTTTGAAGGTGAAGGTGATACAGCTTGCACAAGACTTAGAGTAACTTCATAGTTTTCGGGGGGAATGAGGGTTACAGAAAGTATGATCCTGACAGATTCTCACTATAACCGTGCCCGGTATCACACGGAAATATACGTTCCTTTTTAGAAATTATCATACACAAAGGATAATAATCCGAACATTAAACTGCTGTCGGAAATGGATTATCAATTCCCTTTTCCAGGTGCACAGGAATCGTCCCTATAACCCGGTCCCGAATAAGGGTGATTTCACATTTCTACAGACGAATACTCTTATTAACTGGCTCTATTGTTCTGATGGCAGAGTCGGTTTCTCCACAT
>CAZEWE010000232.1:0-1443 GCA_964515765.1 uncultured Methanospirillum sp.
ATTTAAAGGGAGTATCTCTGCCTTGATATCTGCCGGAGGAGCAAAATACATCCATGAGGTGACCAGCACATCAGCACCCGCCTTTGCATAAATACCTGCATTGGTATCATTAATCGCACCGGCTGCTATCATGCAGATATTCGGATTGATAGCCCGACACTTTCCTGCACATTCTGTAAAAATATCCTGTGCACTCTTATCCATCTGAACTGCATCAGCTCCGGATTTTGCTGCAATCAATGCCTCATCCATGCTATGTGCTTCTACAACGATTTTTCTCTCTTTCATCTTCTCTTTGACCGAACGAATCACATCAGGCAGGTGTTCATATCCGCCGGTAAATAACAGATGTTCACGGAATATGAGCACAGTGTCTGAAAGGCCGGTCCGGTGCGGCACTCCTCCCCCGGCCATCAATGCCTTTAATGCCATTTTTTTAACAAATGGGGGGTGTTTTCGTGTACCTGCGACCGAAATTGATGGATTTTCTTTCTTTGCTGCCGTAATCAGTTGATCTGTCCGGCCAGCAATACCTGATGCAAATTCGATCATGGCACTGCCTGTCCGCCAGATAACATGAATTGCAGAGGCATCACCATGTGCTTCGATCAGTTTATCGCCAGGTTGTAATCTGGTTCCGGAGGGGACAAAAAAACTGACATCAAGCCCCACTTTTTTATATAAGCGTACTGCTTCCTCAGTACAGCAGGCGATCATCTCATTTCTGGCTATTAATGAGATTGATCCTTTCTTCCCAGCCAGGTTGAGTAGGAACGTTGTCATATCTCCTGCTGGAAGATCGTCTTCGATTAATCGGTCAATATCACTTTCAGTAAAATAAATCATTCTAGTTTGTTTAACTTCAGGGGTGCATTAAGGTTATCTTTTGATATCCTTGATCGTATTCTTCTATATAGTTTTCATGCCAAAATCAGAATACAGGGAGGTCTTTTTCTGGCTTTTGAATGTATGCAATGCGGGGAGTGCTGTGGTCATCTTGGTCTGATGTGGGTCATTGAGAAGGAGATATCCGATTATACTTTTCTCATCCGGAATGAATATACCGGGGAACGATACACGGTGGAAGTGACCGAAGGTCTTCGTTCTCTTTTCGATGACAAAGGGGTATTTACCGATCTCCCTGAGGCGTGTCCGTTCTTTCGGAAAGGCAGGGATAATGATCTCTGGTATTGCACGGTTCATCTGACCCGGCCTGATGTTTGCAGGGATTACGGGTGCTGGAGATTTTTATTTCTTGATCCACAGGGTAACCGGGCAGGCAGGGTTATGGGAACCCGTCACCTGCATGCAGATAATCCTGATCTTCAGGCGATTTGGGATGAAAAAGTCCGGACATTAACAGAAATTGATGATGCTCTCTGGGATCACAAGATGTGTGAGATTGTCCGGGCTGCCGGGTTTACTGTAAGAGATTGATATGAT
>CAZEWE010000232.1:1543-3528 GCA_964515765.1 uncultured Methanospirillum sp.
AAAACCCCTCTGAAGATGGATGATCTTTCAGTTGGTGTTCATGATGTTCTTGCCAAAAAGCAGGGATACGATGATTTGAATAAACAGGTCCGAGTGACTGCTTTACCAAGGACAATGACCTGGACACTGGTCAGTTCTGTGACCAAAAGAATGACCAACCAGGATACAGAGACAACCATGGATGAGGAGAATCCAACTCAAAAATCTGAACTAATTACCAATAAAAAACCGAATTCAGGTTCAGATCTAGTTGTTCCTGTCGAAATCAGATCAATACCTGAAGGAGCCATCATTTCTATCGATGGTATCCCGATTGGGAAGAATACAAATGCCGTTGTTGATGTAAGGCCGGGCGATCTCCTGGTTTCTCTGGATTTGAGAAATTATGAGAGATATAGCGAAGAAATACGATTTCCTGATGAAAGTCCCGTACTGGTTCACTTAATTCCGGCTAAAACAGGAAAAATGTGGGTACGAACAACTCCGGATGATGTGGACGTGTATCTGGATGGGGAGTTCCTAGGAGCCGGTCCACGAGTGTATCAGGATAATATCCCGTATGGAGTTCACAGTCTTCAAGGAAAATCGTTCGGGTATCAAACAGTTACGAAAAAGGTAGATTTTAATCCGGATCATAATGATTTTGAAATAAAACTTGAAAATATGCAGGCCATTTTAACAATCAATACTATTCCCACCGGAGCACATATTTCGTATGATGGAAAATCCGTTGAAAAAACCACTCCGGTGAGTTTAAAACTTCCACCTGGAGAACATACCATTAAGGCATATATTGATGGATATCCGCCTAAATCTCAGGATATTGTTCTTGAAGCTGGTTATCAGGATTTGATGGAGTTTATCCTTGAAGGCCCGAAAGGAGAAGAAATTCCAATGGGTTCATTGGTGCAAGTAGGAATTGACACTGATCCTCAGGGTGCCTCGATCACCATTGATAATTATGAAAGTCTCTTGAAAACTCCTTCCTTTTTTGTCACACTCCCAGGAGACCATCTAATAGAACTCTCACTCCCTTCGTACGAGACGTATCGGGAAGAAATCTCTTTTCCTGAAGAAAATCCCTTGATCATAAAGTTGAAAAAGCAGGGCTCAAATAGTGCCAGTATAATACAGGATGAATCCCAGAACAGTAATAAAAAAGCGGATTTATCGATTTCGACGATACCTTCCGGTGCAAAAGTGGTAGTATCTGGTGAAAAGGGTACGAAAACGGGGAAATCTCCTCACGTTTTAACGATCCCCACAGGATCATATTCAATCACTATTACTCATGACGGGTATGAGACGTATCAGTCGAATGTTGTCTTAGATACCAATGGAAAAAATTTGGAAATATCGTTGGTTCCAACAAGTGAAACATCCATATCAAATCCTGATTTATCAACAGAGCCATCTGATGAAGATGTTTTGCTCTGTAGTACTCTTATTGATTCAACTCCCCGGGGAGCTACGGTCACCATTGATAATCAGATTGTGGGTGAAACTCCATTGGCATTATCTGATTATGGGCCAGGTCAATACTCGTGTACCGTTTCTCTTCCGGGATATGAGAGTAGAGATTATCAGATAGATGTTACGAGTAAATGGGATATGTATTATCGGGTAGATTTGGAGACTGGGGAATGGATGTTTACCAAACTTGTTTAAATTTCACCCTCATATTTTATGGGGCGCCCATTAGTTCCGCCAAATCCATGTGGAATGTTTCGAAAAGAGAATAAATATTGAATTATTGTCCCCCGAAGATCTGGGTGACATAATAGTAATCTTCACCTTTTGAAATCCCAATTCCTATATCTGAATAAACAGGGTTCAGAATATTTTTACGATGACCATCATTCATTGGTTCACACCAGTCATGGTTTACCAGGATATCAATTGTATGGACAGCAAGACCTTCTGATGTGTTTGCAACATCAACGACCTGATGATCGCAATAATCACTTTGAATTCCTGAGCATATC
>CAZEWE010000233.1:0-3517 GCA_964515765.1 uncultured Methanospirillum sp.
AACCGGCAGATAGTTTAAATACATACTCCACAGAGAGGATATGAGATATCGTGATACCCTTCGTCCTTCTTCTTTCATTTCTCCTGCTCATTCCTCTGTTCATCGGTGCAGCAGTAGCCCTGTTTCTCTGGTATCACCGGAGGGAGATACGGGATGATATCACCATCCTCTCTCTGGCCGGGTTACTCCTTGGTGAAAGTCTCTATTCTGCAACCTACAGTAATGAGTTTCTGCTTCCTGGTCCGGACGGGTATATGTTCCTCGTCTTTTTCAGATACCTAGGCATGTTCCTCTTCCTGCTCTCAATGATCTGTTTCTCTTTCAGGTTTATCGGATTCTGGAACCGGACGAGCAGAATCATTCTTGGCATCATCAGTATTCCGGGAATTGTATCACTTTGTATCATCGGAACAAACTCCTATCACCATCTCTATTATCCGAATGTTATCCAGATTACCGCAGATATCCCTCATTTTGTTCATACGAATGGCATCCTGTATATGCCGGTCCAGCTCTATGCCCTGCTGGTTCTGGTTCTGATAAATGGAACCCTTCTATACTGGATGTTCTCATCACCCCGGTCCTATGGCTCTACCATCTGGCTCATCTTTATCGGTGCTCTCTCCCCCCTGGTCGGGCTGATCTTATATCTTGGCGATATCCGCCCGTTCGGATTTGTCAACCTGGTTCCATTCAGCCTGATCATCACCGCCATTGCATGCACCCTTGCCCTGGTAAAATATCGCCTCTATACCCTGAGACCGATTGTCTATCGCAGTATCTTCAATGAAATTCCTGCCGGGATAATTCTTCTTGACACGGAAAACCGGATTATTGAGATGAATCACATCGCACAGGAACTTTTGGAGATTAAGAGACCTGATATCACCGATCTCTCCCTGGAAACCCTGGTCCCGAATGGCCATCCGGTTTTCGGATTCATCACAGAACCTGCCCGGGATCACATGGAATGGTCTGCCAAAGACCGTTCACTGTATCTGACAAGAAACACCATCTCCGGACTGAAAGGGGAACATATCGGGACGATGGTTCTTCTCACTGACATAACCAGACAGAAGGCTGATGAGGAGGCATTACAGCAGACTGATCTCATCCTCCGGAGCACCTTTGATGCAACAAAGGATGGAATACTCATAGTCAATCAACAGCATCAGGTGATAGCCTCAAATGACCGGTTATTCCGGCTGTGGAACATTCCTGATACCTGCAGGGACAACAGCGATGCAACAAAAATCCTTGAAGGTATTCAAAAAGAGATAGAGCCATATTCATCGTCAATACCTCTGCAACAGGCGATGGTGGATAATTCAATATCCCACTCAGACATTGTCTCCCTGAAAGGAGGGAAGGTTCTGGAATGGTATACATCACCGCTTATTATCACCGGACAGCACATGGGCCGGATATGGACCTTCCATGACATAACCGATCTCAAAGAGAAGGAACGATCCTTACAGGAGAGTGAATCACGGCTAAAATTAGTCCTTGACAATGCCCCTGACCTTATCTGGCAACTGGATACCGAAGGGATTTTTACCTATGTATCCCCGTCATGGACCCGGGTTCTTGGGTATGCGGTTGACTTTGTCGTCGGTAAAAACTTCCGGTTTTTTGTTCATCCGGATGACATCGGTCTTTGTGAGCAGTACCTTGAAAAGTCTTTGATGAATACCGAGACGAGGCCGGGAGTAGAGTACCGGGTCCGTCATGCGGATGGAATATGGCACTGGCACTATGGAAGCCTTCTCATCACCTATGATCCTGACACAGATCGGTATACCGTTATCGGGACATCCCGTGATGTCAATAAAATCAAGATTGCAGAGAAATCCTTAAGAAATGCAAACCGTCAGCTGAACCTTCTGACCAGTATTACCAGGCATGATATCCTCAACCAGGTAACCGGGCTGATCGGGTACCTGGAGTTTGCAAAAGATGAGATCCCATCCGGAAAAGTCAGAACATACCTTGAAGAGTGTGAATACTTTACCCGGACGATACAAAACCAGATAGAGTTTACCAGGGTTTATGAGGATATCGGTTCACTGGAACCGGTCTGGCAGAATATCGGGACCATCATGCACAAAAAACGTTCCCCTGCACATATTACCATTTCACCTGATGTGTACCGGTATGAGATCTATGCTGATCCCATGCTTGAGCGGGTATTTGACAACCTTCTTGATAATTCTATCCGGCATGGAGGTCATGTCACTGAAATTACTATCTCCTGTCATGAACGTGAAAAGACGCTTGAAATCACCTACAAGGATAATGGGACCGGTGTTTCGAATGATGAAAAAAGCCGGATATTTAAACGTGGGTACGGGAAAAATACCGGAATGGGGCTCTTTCTTGTCAGGGAGATATTGCAGCTGACCGGGATTTCTATCTACGAGACCGGAGAGTCCGGGGCAGGAGCACGGTTTGAGATGCTCGTTCCTGAAGAATCATTCCGAAGGCTGCAGGAGTAAAGCCGCCTCTCACCCCAAAAAATTATGCCATCTGTTCAGTAATAAACTCTGCAATCGTCTCAATTGACCGGGTAGTCAGGAGAATTACAATCTTTCCTGAAATATCTTTTTCCCTGACTTCAAAGACCGTATGCACAACAGCCACCTCTTCGCCAAGAAACCGGGAATCGGTCAGGATATGATCCAGTGAATCCTCATGGTATTCAGGGATCTGAAATTCTATCTTCTTTCCGAGGATATTGGTAATTGATCCCATGACGGCGTTCACAATGATGTTCGCAATTTCTGTCAGGGTCATCTGCCAGAGTTCCTCATTCTCCTGTGGTTTTTTCTCTTCACCGGTCATGAGAAGGAAGAGACCTTCAGCACTCTCCTGCGGAAACATGAGCATTGCCGTGCCATCAAAGGCACCACTGTAATCCTGGTTAATGACGGTAAATGGCTGGTCAGGACGGGGCAGTTCATGCTTCAGATCCGACATATTACAGAGTTTTATCTCCGGAACCCGCAAACTGACATGATGGCCGGTCAGGGTATTCAGGCTGCCGGCAGATCGTCCAACTCCTATATTGACCAGTTCCATCATCCCGTCCAGAACCGGCTGCGTGATATGGTTCATGATACTTTCGTGATCAGGGATGTAATCACCGGAATGAGTTCATCAGCTTTTACCGGCTTATTCAGGAATGCCCTGGCCCCAAGCGAGAGACATTCAGCCCGGGTCGAGTCCTGCACATCAGAGGTGAGCATCACGACCGGTATCGTATTCCCGGCATCATTGAGTTCTTTTAAGACCTGAAGGCCGTCTTTTTCAGGCATGAGAATATCAAGCAGGATAAGATCAGGATGTAATTCATGTATCTTGAGAAGGCCATCATTCCCGTTTACTGCCTCAAAGACTTCAAAACCTTCAGCACGGAGCGGAGCACTCACCACCCTGCGTTGAAATACTGAATCATCAACGATTAAGATACTGCTCATTGATGATCATAATGACGGGATTTGAGAAATAGATTGTGGAA
>CAZEWE010000234.1:0-1870 GCA_964515765.1 uncultured Methanospirillum sp.
CTTCATGAGTAGCCCCGTTATAATACTGCAGATCCGATAGTGAACGCTCCCGGATGATACCATCAACTTTTGCCTCTGTTATCTGCCGGGGATCTCTGGTATCTGATGCACAGGCCATCCCCCACAGACTTCCATAGAGTGGGATATACACAAAGTAGGGAGCCACGATGTCAAAGACACTGCTGAGGTTTTTCATAAGGCCAGATACCCGCTCAGGTGCGTATACTGGCGGTCCGATATGTAGGACAAACATTCCCCCTTCATTCAGAAGTGCCTTACACTCTGCCATAAATCGTGGTGAGTAGAGTTCGGCAGCCGGACCCAGGGGATCAGTCAGGTCGAGGACGATCAGATCAAACGTCTCTCCTTTTCCCGGCCCTATCTCCCGGACATATTTCAGTCCGTCTTCAATGAGAATCTCAATCCGGGGATCATCAAGGGACCCGTGGTGTACAGATTCAAAGTACTTCCGTGAAAGGTCAACGACCGCTTTGTCAAGTTCGACGAGCACGATTCGCTTCACCGACGGATGTTTGAATACCTCGTCCGCCGACCCGCCATCCCCGCCACCGATAATGAGGACACTCCGGGGATCCGGATGAGAGACAAGGGCGGGATGAATCATATTCTCATGGTAAAAGAATTCATCCCGCTCAGATGTCATGAAATACCCGTCCAGCCTGAACAGTCGCCCAAGTTCCGGAGTATCCCAGACCTCATAGACCTGAAAGGGTGTTTCACCCTGTTCAAGGAGTGTTCCCTTCTTAAAGAAAAATCCGCTGTTATCGCTCAGTGATTCACAGAGGAAGTCAGAAAAATTGGATGAATCCATGGATCAGCTTTCTGCTACTTCGGCAGCGTTGATCTCGCCCCTGATTACTTCATGACTTGCCATTTCTCCAGGGGCAAGAGCTGATGCTACTTCCTGAAAGGTCTGTCTGGCACGGTCACTGTTATCACGGCTGTAGTTACAGACATAGACGTCAAGAGTCACCCCATTATTTTCCGGCCAGGTGTGGATGGCGAGATGTGACTCTGCCAGAACCACGTTGCCCGTGACTCCTGCTTTATTTCCATTTTCATCCATAAACTGGTGGAAATATGTTCCAAGCGGGGTAAGACCAGCGTTCATACATGCAGCCACACAGAGCTTTTCTAACTTGTTCTGGTCACACAGTAGATCAGCAGTGCAGGTGCAGCGGTACATATCAGCAATTAGATGTAGTCCATTCATTCGCCATCCCTCCTGTAAGGTTGTAGGGTGGTCTCTTCAGAGGAGACCGTGGGTATAAGAATGCGATATCAGGAAAGATAAATCTATTTGGTAAATGGAAAGTTTTAAACGGAGGAAATGAAATTCAGAAAAAGAATTATCTGTCTTTTTTACCAGAATCACTGCATTTTCTTTTGAATTATGAATTTATATACTATTCAGGGAACGGTGTGTCTGGATATATCTCTCCTCGACATCCTCTGCAGTATTTGCCTCTTTCAGGTCCTTATCTTCCCGGACTTCAATAAACCGGGGAAACCGGAGAGCATACCCGCCTTCGTAATTGGGACTTTTCTGGATCTCCGAGTATCCGATCTCAAAGACCAGCCTGGGTTCAAAAAAGACCATTTTTCCTTCTTTTCTGATGATATCATCCTGCAGGGTATCAAACAGCCAATTCAGTTGTTCGTCGGAAAACCCGGTGGCAACCCGGCTGACCGGGACCAGTCTGTCATCACTCCTGACCGATAGCAGAAAGGATCCAAACACATGAGCACGTTTCCCTTCTCCCCACTCTGCACCGGTGACAACCAGGTCCAGGGTGTCGGCCTCCGGCTTTATCTTTACCCAGTCCTTGCCCCTTACTCCCGGCGTATA
>CAZEWE010000234.1:1970-3517 GCA_964515765.1 uncultured Methanospirillum sp.
GCAAGCATCATCCTGACCGGATGGAACGGGACCAGCCGTACTGAGCGGAGAGCATCTTCTCCTTTTCGTGCCAGCAAGGATATTTCTCCCATATCATTTCTGACCTGATTCGCATACTCAACCAGATCAGGATCCACCGAGAGGGCCTGTGCAATGGCATCACGAAGGTTTCCTTCTCCAACCCCAATCCGGAAGTCTTCGAGGAGAATTGCAGTGATATAATGACCCTCACGAGGTGAGGCACTGGAGAGTATTCGCTGGATAACCCTGATTTTTTCTTTTTGGGAACGACCGCCTTCCATTCCGGATATCTCAACAAGGGCAGCCATAATGTCCGCGAGGGTCAGTTCAACCGTGAAAAATGATGTCTGTGATTTCTGGGAGAGGAGTTCTTCAACCGCAGCACCGGCATCTCCGACCCGGCTCAGGCGCTCAATCACCTCTTCACGTTTTCTGCCGGTAACATATGCCACTGCTTCATACAGGAGATTCGGACCAACCCCAAGTTTCTTCCCGCTCCATTCCGGAAACGGTTTCCCCAGAATAAGACGGCAGAAATGAGGGAGGTCATCTTCAGAGAGTGATGCTATCGTCTCTGCCAGAATGGAGATTGTCTCCAGTCTGCCGGATATTTTTTCAAGCCGGGAACATAATTCTGCAAATTCAAGAAATATCATGATTCATGTCAATTACAGGGAGATGGTAATCTTCCAGCAGTCATCCTGGCACTGTCCTCTGCACTGCTGCTTTGGTTTTCTGTGTGGTGGCCTTATATTCGTATCAATTGATGATGCCGCAAAGAGATCCACATCATCCGCTGCAAGACCCAATGCTTCATGAGCTTTCCTGATGGCAAGACCTGGTTCGTTATTCTCCTCTGACAGGTGGGCAAGGATGGCACAATGGATTGATCGGGAAATTTCAGCAAGGACCGTTCCGGCATCCTCATTTGAGAGATGTCCCCGTGAAGATGCAATCCTGCGTTTGAGAAAAGCAGGGTAGGGTCCGTCTTTGAGCATCTGCGGACAATGATTTGACTCAAGGATCACCCCGTCTGATTTTTTTATCATCTCCAGCATGCCGGATGTGACAATTCCGGTATCGGTGCAGTAGCAGATCCGCAGCCCTCCTTCTTCGATAAGGTATCCGACCGGGTCGGTTGCATCATGAGATACTGAAAAAGCTGTTACCGAAAAATTCCCGATGGAGAAGGGATCACCGGGATGAACAGATTGAAATGTGAAATTTTTCTTTGTCTGAATCATCCGGTTAGTTGCATCAAGGGTTCCGCTCGTACCATAGGCTGGCACTTTCAGGGCGTTTCCAAGAGGGCCGAGCCCTTTTACATGGTCACCGTGCTCATGGGTGATGAGTATCCCTTCGATAAGATCCCGATTTCCCCCTGCTTCCGAAAGCCGTCCCTTCCGATCTTTTGTGCCCAGGATCTCGCGTGCTGACCGTCCGGCATCGATGACAAGAGCCCCGGAGGTCCCTTCAATATATACACAGTTGCCCTTGCTCCCGCTGGCAAGGACTGATATGTTCAT
>CAZEWE010000235.1:0-3512 GCA_964515765.1 uncultured Methanospirillum sp.
GGTTACTGGTGTCCCTTGTCAGCCAGGGACGCTGTGTCAAAATTATGATGTTTCCGAAGAAATTCGAGGACTTTTTCTGACTCCACCCACCGTCTGTCAAGGTCATGAACGATGGAGTCTATCTTTGCTACCTGTTCACTTATCCTATCAGCAAATACCTGATCATCAGACATACTTGCAAGAGTCAGAATGATACTCAAGGGATTGCGGATCTGATCATTGAGAACCGCAAATTTTGCAATATTCCTTTCAATCTGTCCTACTGCAGCGGTTTTTTCAGCTTCGAGCTGTCGTTCCCGGGTGATGTCTTTTCCTGAAGCGAGAATTCCGATGCATTTCCCTGAGGGAGAGCGAATAGCATGCATAAACCATGAGATGATCCGGGGTGAACCGTCATTGGTCAGAATTTCCCCCTTACACCGTGAGCTTTCCCCATACCATCCCTGGAAGAATTCATGGAAAAATTCTCGCGTTTTTAGCCATTCAGTAGGTGGAAGAAACTGATCAAACCAGTTTTTCCCGATGATCTGATCATGAGAAAGGCCTAGAAACTCACACCCTCTCCGGTTGACAAGAGTGATTGTTCCATGCCGGTCAAAGGCCAGAATCATGACCTCTGCAACGTTGAGGTACTGGTGTGCACGCTCCCGTTCAAACCTGATATTTTCAGCAGCTTTCACCTGCTGGGTGATATCATATGCAATCCCGATAACACCGTTGATAATATGATCAGGCCCGGTCATGGGGGTGAGCGATGTCTGGAAGATTACCCCGTCATGATCATATTCAAAGGTTACTTCTTCTCCATGCAATGCACGGATATGTGCCTCTAGTGCCGGATGATTCTTTTCCTGAACATGAAAGAAATCACGAAGATTCTGCCCGACAACCTCTCCGGGAGTAAGACCGATAAGGGAGAGCCCCTTCCCTTCTGAAAGAAGATAATTGAGATGCCGGTCAACAACCCAGAGAGTGGCCGGAACCTGTCGGGTAATAAACCGCAGCTGTTCCTCCCTCTTTCTTATTTCATATTCGGCCTGGGCAAGCTGCTGATACTGTAGTCGTAGTTCATCCTGCTGGGCGGTAAGTTCCTCATTTAATACAGAGATTTCTGTATTCTGAACAATAAGGGAATCATATAACCGCTGATAATCATCCGGGTGATCCAGGTTTTTCTTGAGATCGTCCAGATCAGGATCACCAGCGAGGAGGAAAGGACCTGATTGTTCTGAGAGATCCATTAAAAGACTCCGGAAACAGACATACAAAAAGACCAGATATAAGAACTATTTTTATCAAAAAAACTTTCGAATGTGAAAGAGTAGCTGATTTGAGGTACAATAGAGAGCATAAACCTTTGGATATGTGGGAGCTATTAAAATAAATAGGTTATATTTTGCAATGCATGTCATGAATAATCAGAGAAACCCATAATTCCGGGATGGTTATCATATCAGAGTACACAACGATAAAAAATGGTCTGAAAATGGTAGCTCAAAACATTACAGGGCAACATCTGATATGAGTTTTCTGACATCTATCCAGATGACCAGTTCTTTTTTGCTTTCTCCCCGCTCGCCTACTTCTTTTTTTATGACACCAAGAATGTGCCCGCCGTCTTCAGTGCCACCACGGGCAGCCTGGTCAATATCCGTAACCGGTACGGTCAGCACCGAGGTGACCTCATCCACAACGATCCCGGTTTTTTGTAAAGAGACGGTATCATCCAGGACAATAAACCGGAGATCTGCAGTTGAAGCATCTTTCATCGTCGTGATTTCCAGAAGCTGACGAAGGTCGATGATTGTCGTAATCTCACCGCGAAGATCGATGATCCCTCTGATGTGGGATGGGGCATGAGGGAGAGGGGTAATTTTGGAGGCTTCAACTATCTCCCGGACATCAAAGAGATTTACTGCAAATTTATCCTCTCCGATATGAAACTCAACAACCTGGATCTCATCATCCTGCTCAATATCGCCAGCCTGATTCTTGTGGTCAGCACGTTCCATGATTTCCTCTATATTTTAAACTTCGCCATCTCAAGCGAGACAGTTTCGACGATTTCATTCACATTTGCAACGATTTTGCTGATCTGGTCAATCGAGGCTGACGCTTCCTGGGTAGCAGCTGCTGCATCCCCGGCCTCTTTTGCTGTATTCTGGACAAGACCGCTTACTTCGTTGATACTTGCCGTGACTTCTTCTACAGATGCTGCCTGCTCTTCAGATGATGATGCCACATCGGTTGCGTTCCGGGTAATATCATCAATCGATCCTGCAATCTGTTCAAATGCACCAAGCGTTTCTGAAAGGGCATTACTTCCAATGGCAACCGTCTCTCCGGCATGACCCATTGCATCATTTGCCTTTTTCGCTTTTGTCTGGAGGGTCATGATCATATCTGCAATATTTTCTGCTGACTGCCGTGAGTCCTGGGCAAGGGATTTGACTTCAGCAGCAACTACCGCAAATCCTCGTCCTGCTTCACCGGCCCGGGCTGCTTCGATGGCTGCATTCAGGGCAAGAAGGTTGGTCTGGTTTGCGATATCTGAAATGAGTCGAACAATTTTACCGATTTCATCCATCTGCTGATTGATGTCCTTGACAATCTGATCCACTTCTGTTGAAGAGCGTTTTATCTCCTCCATCGCAGTCTCGGATTTTTGTGCCAACTGGACACCATTCTTTGCATACCCGTTCGCGGTGGTTGCGGTGGATGATACCTCCTCGGCACGCCTGGACACTTCAGCAACGGTGATGTTGAGATCCTCCATGGCTTTAAGCACCTGCTGAATGCCATCTTCTCCCCGTATGGAGTTATTACTGACCTCCCCGGCATTTTTCGCAACCTGTTGTGCTCCGGCAGAAACCTCCTCGATGCTTGCGGTTGCTTCTTCTGCATTGGAGGCAAGGTCCAGAAGTTGTGTATTGATGAGCCCCACCGCTGTTGATATCTGGATACCGATGTTATTCAGGGCTTCTTTGAATTCTACCCAGTCACCTGATACCTTCAGTGACGGATCCACCCGTGCTGCAAAGTTTGAATTCGCATATTCCCTGGAGACCCGGAGTGCCTCATTAACCGGAATGATAACACTGTCCAATGTCTCGTTCACTCCCTCTACGATCTTTCGATAATCACCATGATGCCGGGTGGCATCTGCACGGGTCTGCAGTTTTCCAGCGATACCTGCCTCTGAAAGGAGGAGTGCATCCTGAACCAGAAGCCTGACTGCCTCATTGACCTCACTCAGTCTGGCATTAATTTTCACAAAATTATCATGAGCATCGTTTGTATACTGATCAGCGGCAGTCACGTCAATTAACAGGTTTGTATCGCCTCGACTGAGTTTTTCCAGGTTTTCACCCAGTTTCTCAATCTCCTGGTTCAGATAATGTGCAACACGGATAGATGCCGTCTGATCCTGTATAAACTCAAATGCTCCGGTGACCTCTCCTTTTCTGCTTTTAATAGGGATACCGGTGTATATGATTTCAAGCTCTTTTC
This sequence comes from uncultured Methanospirillum sp., assembly GCA_964515765.1. Lineage (GTDB taxonomy): Archaea > Halobacteriota > Methanomicrobia > Methanomicrobiales > Methanospirillaceae > Methanospirillum. The sequence continues at coordinate 3,511 of CAZEWE010000235.1, forward strand.
CG
>CAZEWE010000236.1:0-3490 GCA_964515765.1 uncultured Methanospirillum sp.
TATTATGAAACCTCGCCTGCTTCCTCATCAAAGTTTTTGAGCGTTCCCATGGCCTCATTCATTGATTCAATCTGAATAAGCCACTCATCAAAGACGCCCATGTCCTCTGAGTCCTTGATATATCTGCCACAACAGGACTTGCCATTAATGACGTTTGCACCGATCTCCGCTGCGATAGCAAGCACTTCCTCGGTATTCTCCTCATCGATACCACGGCCTTTCTTGACAAGAGCCTTGATATCCTCATCATAGCCACCCTCCAGGAATTTTTTTGCAGAGGCAAACAGGACAAGTAACTGGAAGTGCATCGGAGCTATGAGTTCAATCATATCCTCCTCAACCTCCTGTTCCATGATGATCTCCTCTACCTCGATGAGTTTATTCATCGATTCATCCTTCGAGAACCTGCTGTTCTGGAAGAGCTTGATGATCTTCAGAACTTCAATACAGATATCCTGGTTAAAACCATTCAGCAACTGGTAACCTTCAGGCATATCATCATCATCGCCACCTTCAAAATCAGCCTCACGCAGGGAGTTCATCCAGTTATCCCATCGCTCCTGGCTGTAAAAGATATAGAAGAGCTTCATCGGAGCTTCTTCCTGCGCAGATGCCGAGTCTTTCTTTTTGCGTGGAGCCATTACATACACCTGTGATTTACCGGGCATAAGAGTTTGTCGGCTGCATAGCATGAACCGGTATACTACCCAGCCTGACAACAGTCATTTCAGGACAGAAAATAAAGTACTGACCAGATGGAGCAGGATACCCGCAAGGTCGTGATGGTCCGGTTCGGAGAAATATTTTTAAAGAGTGAACCGGTGCGCAGGGAGTTTTTAAACCGGCTCCGGGATAATATCCGTGCCGGTCTGAAAGGATTGAACGTAGACGCAGCGATAACGATTACCCGGAGCAGGGTTCTGGTCAGTTCCGAATCGCCGGTGGATCTTGTACCCCTGCTCTCCCGGATTTTTGGCGTCATCGATATTGCCCCGGTCACAGTATGTGGAAACACCATGGATGACCTTTGTGATACTGCGGTAAAGGTGTCACAACCCCATCTCATGCCACACACCCGGTTTGCGGTCCGGGCACGGCGTGAAGGTGTTGAAGGATTTTCCAGCCAGGAACTTGCTGCAGAAGCAGGATCCCGGATATTCGATACCATCCCTGATCTGAAGGTGGATCTTACTGCACCGGAATATGAGATCTTTATCGAGGCCAGAAAAGAAGGGAGCATGGTGTACGATACCCGGATACCCGGTCCGGGAGGCCTTCCCTATGGGACGCAGGGAAAAGCGGTCGCTCTCATCTCTGCAGGCATCGACTCACCGGTTGCTGCCTGGCTCATGATGCGCCGGGGTGTCCGAATGGTCTTTCTCCATATTGAACCGGGAAAATTTGGGGGGGCAGATATCGGCCGAAACCTGGAAAACAACCTTGCGGCACTCTCACATTGGGTTCCGGGTCTTGAATTGCCGGTCATCACCATCCCTGCTGAACCGTTCTATCAGGCTCTTATGGCCCTCTCCGAACCAAAACTCCGGTGTGTTATATGTAAACGAGCCATGCTGGAACTGGCATCACTCTATGCACAAAAATCCGGCTGTGATGGGATAGTTACCGGAGATAATCTGGGCCAGGTGGCAACCCAGACCCTTCATAACCTTGCTCCGATCTCTGCCGGAATAGATATCCCTATTTACCGACCGCTCATCGGGTATGACAAGGAGGAGATCATAACTCTTGCACGAAAGATTGGATCATTCTCTTCTGAACCAGGTGACACCTCATGCAGTGTCCTTCCTCCCCGTCCGGTCACAAGGTCTGATGTCCATCAGATAGAGAGCCTTATGGAGCAAGCATCCTTGCGGTCCCTCATTGAAGAGATCCTGAAATCATCAACGAAAAAAGTGATAAAAAACGGGATTATTCAGAGTAGATGAAATATTATGGTGAGCAGGCCAGCCCTTCTGTCTGTGCTATTTCAATGAAGGACTCTGCTATATAATCAGCCTGCTCACGGGTAATACCATAACTGTTAAACTTCCACACCCTGGTTGACCCGGCCAGAATTCCGGCAATACCCCGTTCACGAAGAGCGCTGGTCAGGAAAAATCCCCTCTTCTTATGGGTCTTTGCAATCGTGTCAAATGAATCGGTTGTATTCATCCTGGTCAGGGTATGCTTGCGGGGATACTCACTCTGGACTTTTGTCCCTTCAATGGTGAGCAGGGCATCAACAATCCGGTTCACGTATTGTACCTGGGCATCAAATTCCTTCACCCTTTTCTTCACATGGGGAAAAGATGCCATCATCCCGACAGATGTAACGCCCATCAGGGTGCATCCCATCATCTCAACCTCTTTTACGCCGAATGTCCTGCCGGTGAGATCCCCTTTAATACCGGTCGTCCGAAAGACCGTCTCTGCCCATTCGCTGGTTGTTGCAAGAACACCGGATGGAGCAGGGGCAGCCATGCTCTTATGACCTGAACCGACAAGGAAGTCTGCCCCCAGTTCTTTCCCGTTCACGTCCATGATTCCAACCGTGTAGGCACCATTACAAAGGACCGGGATATCATACTGGTGGGCGATTTTAATCAGATCCGAAACCGGGTGCTGGTTTCCATACTGGTAATCAACCTGCTCAACGAACATGAGGGCCGGGGTTTTACCGGTTGTTTTGATTACTTCCTCAATCCGGATTGCTGCTGCATCAGGGGTGATGATATGCGAATCATCTGCGGGAATTTCAAATGGGATTCCCCGTGACTGCTCCACTGATAAAAATTCCGTGTAATGGGAGTACGCAGTCAGGAGGACCGGATCATCCGGCCTCACCAGGGCAGAAGCGACCGCCTGAAACCCTCTTCGTGCACCGGGCACCAGTCTGGCAACATCCATGTTCAGAAATGTAGCAAGATCCCTATGAAATTCTGCAAGCGGGGGCTTGGAGATGTGGTCCAGTCTGAATGGTTTGGTGCAGTGATCACAGACCGAATATCCGTCTCCATATGCCAGAACTGCCTTCATGGCATCGGTGGTCAGCCGTCCACCGGCCTGAATCGGATCAAGGTTGATATATAACTCATCAATCTGCCTGGTATCGATGCCTTCACCACAATTCATGCTAGCAACTCCTCCTTCAGAACAGCGATCTGTTTCTCCAGTTTCCCGAGGATCTTTTCAGCCTCCTTTTTTTGTTCGACGGATAACTGATGGTGTGGGACGGTATCCCGAAGTATACCTCTGATATCCGTGAGGAGGTATAGTCCCTGAAATACCGCATCTACTGACCGTTTAGACATATATGTACCTGACAGTACGATTGGTGCCGGGATGCAATAAGAGGAACGATTCGGAAAAGATGAATAGGTTTGTTCTCTAAAAAATGGAAACCTGTGAATCAGGTTCTGGGTTAATATTGACAGTCCTGTTTACCCTCAAGGACTTTGCCCCGGCAACATGTCTCTGTCTTCGGGTTATA
>CAZEWE010000237.1:0-3482 GCA_964515765.1 uncultured Methanospirillum sp.
CAAATGTACCAGGCTCCCGGCCAAAGGATCAGAGCTCACATGGTGAACTTCAAGCTTTACTACCGAATGGTCGAAGTTCCCCTCTTTTTCGCATGGGTTCATATGTAGATCGAAATACTTCATGCTAGAGATATATTTCAAACTCTTCAAGCGTAACTCCCGCCAGTTTTAACGCATAACGAAGAGTTCCTACGGCTAATTCGTCATGCATGGGAATAACCGTTCCCACCTTTCCTTCAGGAGTATTTTTGGATAGACGTACATGACTGCCCTTTCTTCCGGAAATCTCAAATCCAAAATGTTTACAGAGAATTTTTATAGCTTCTACTCCTGATACCGGTTTATTGGCTGGCAATGGGTGCGACCTCAAAGGTAGTAATCAAGCTCCGGGATATGGGGGAAAAGGGAAATTCTTCCAGATAAAGCTCTGTTGCTTCTTTCAGATTTTCAATTGCTTCCTCAATGGAAGACCCCTGGCTAACTGTTCCGGTCTCCGGGCATAAAGCAACGAAAAATTCTCCCTCACGATGAATTATTGCGGTATAAGTGTTCATAATTCACCTCTCTGTATTATGATAGTGAAAAATCTCATATACTTTCTTAGGTCCCTGGATTGATAATGTTCATGCCATCTTTTCAAAGATGAACATTCATATTCAGACCATTTGAATTCATCACACATACCCAAGCTCCCGGAGGTAGGTATCAAGCCGCTCCTTTGCCTCATCCCGTTCTGCTTCAATCTCCCGCATCGAGACCCGGTACTTCTCCCACCAGTTCTCATAGAGAGAAATTTAGTTCCTGCCTGGACCGGGTAAGATAGGGTGTAATATATCTAAGAAATTATATATTTTTGCTTCATAATGATCTCGAGATGAGGACAGTAAAAATATCTATGGATTATTCGAACATATGATATACCATGACCCAGGCAGCTTCGGTTCTTGAAACACTCTATTCAATAAAACCGCAATTAGCCAGCCAATACCATATCAGAAGATTTGGCCTGTTCGGCTCTGTTATCCGTGGAGAACAGACACCAGATAGCGACATCGATATCCTTGTTGAATTTGATACCCCCCCTAGCATCTTTGGATTTCTGGAGCTGGAAGAGAAATTGGAAGAAGCACTGCAGGCTCCCGTTGACCTGGTAGATATTGAAGGATTAAAACCTCTCCTCCGTCCAAAAATTCTCTCGGAAGTTCAATATGTCTGAAAAACGAGACCTTCGTGTTTTTATCAGATATCCTCACCGCTGCGGATAAAATAATTCGCTATAATCAGGAAAAGAACAATTCACAAAGTGCGAATACCGAAAAAGATCTTGAGGCTATCATTTACAACCTCTTAGTACTGGGAGAAGCTGCACGATCCATACCTGAAGACTTTCGAAAAGAACATCCGGAAGTCCCATGGAAGCGGATGGTGGGAATGCGGGACAAACTCATTCACCAATACTGGGGGATGCAACAGATCACAATATGGCAGACAATAACCCAGGACATCCCGGACCTGCAGGAAAAAATCAGAAAAATACTGGATAATTATTCCAATAAATAATAATATAACCAGAACAACTCAATTTTATCTTTACTCGGTAACTTGCACCCAATTACTCATAAAAAATTGTGTAAGAAGGGACCAGCACATATGCAGGGCATCAGTTGACCTGTCAGATCGCAACCTGTTCACGGGATGAGAGAATCAAGGTATGCCCGTGATATCCCATCAACCGGAACGAGAGATGTTGTGATGGAGGAGCACCGGTGACGAGGCGGGAGCGGAGGAACAATCTCTCAAGTGAAGCAACCGCCTCTCATCCCATTACGCGAGTAGGGGAGTGGAGGGTAAAGGGGAGGTCATTCGGCTTCGGGTTGACCAGGACCTTGGCCGGAATGTTCACAACCGAACGTGATGGCGAGGGAGTGAACGAGGGAGTCGGGACGTTCGGTTCTCTGTCCTGGTTGAGATTGGGGAGCAACCGCCCGCAGGGGAACCACGTGCGGGGAAACTAAGGCGACGGGGTGCAAGTGACGAGGAGTGGAGGAACGACAACAATGAGGATTCCCCGAGGTGTCCCATGATGGGTTTTTGGCAGATAGGGATGGAGTGAAGGAGAGCGACGACTTCCAAGGGGGGTGACGTTCACAGGGGTGAACGGTGTTGATCTCTGTCATAAGAAGTGGCTAAAAAAACCCACCGTTCACGGACTTTAAAGGAGTAGCTTCACGAATCACTAAATCAAGTGTTATGCTTACCCATTAGAAAAATTTTTATTCATTAATACTTCCCAAAACCCTGCCATTCGCCGTAAACAACGTAACATCCCCGACCGAAGAGAAATCAGCATCATCACTAATGATCTGGAGAGCAATCCCTTCAGCAAGTAATGACTCAACCATACAGGCATCATATGCATCCAGTTTATGACTCCCCATCCGTTCAATGACCTTATGGGTAAAATCTGAAGTTAAATGAACCGGAATCGAAACCGACATAGCCTCAACCTGACTCCAGGTAAGTTCAATCTCTTCTATAACACCCGGTCGTCGGTGAGCATACTCATGACGATAGGCTTTCGGAGAGATATCAATTCCCGTTTCCCTCTTAAAGATATCATACTCAGTTCGTTCAATCAGGTTACTCAGTTCAGAAAAGGATAATTCAGAACGATAGAGCTTCCCCTTCGCATTCAGAACCCTCTTAATAAAATCCGAATATGTCTGAATCTGTTTTGCCCGGAATCGGGAAAGCCCTTGACTGGCAATCTGGGAGGCTACCCAGAACCAGATATTCGTATCGACAAAAAAAGAGTCCTCCGGGCGAGGATCATAGCGGCTGATATCAACAACCTGTGATGCAACAATATATTTTCGGGAACTCACGCACTCTCCGCAATCCCTAGAAGAGTGTCATCAATTGCCTTTTGGAGATTTGGATTCGAATAATACTCCTTAGCATTCGAAATAACTTTCTTTGCCACCTGGTTCCCATACGGTAAAAGATTGACAAATTTCAAATGGCCCTGTAACTGCTCAATTGGAATATCTTTGAGCAACTGACCTATTGCGGTATTAAAGAAAGGCGATGCACAGATATGAATATCTGTGAAGTCAAGCGTAACGTCTTCCCCCTTTTCAAGGAGCGGATGGACAAGATCAAATATCTTTTGCCCATCATCCACCGAAATACAGTGTTCACCGGTTAGGGTAATAACTTTGATATTCATAATTCTCGCCTCATGCCCAGATATCATCAATTGTTTCATCTGAAAAATGATAGTATTTCTCATCACACCGGAGCATCAGGTTGATAATTGTACCTTCAAACCCCGGTAATCCTGATTCATACATCTCTTTGTCATTTCCTATAAAGACATAGCCATCATTACTATAATTTTGTCTGGGATGATGAGGTATACCAGAACTGGGTATCTGGTGGAGGGTGCTGGCTTGATTTTTCAGAAGTCTGACCAGTATGGA
>CAZEWE010000238.1:0-3473 GCA_964515765.1 uncultured Methanospirillum sp.
TTGGTGTGGTTCCTGAAACTTCCAATGCCTATCCTGACCTTACTGCATGGCAGAACCTGATGCTCATGGGAGAACTCTACGGGTTGACCCGGGAAGAAGCAACAGATAAATCACGAAACCTTCTTCAGATCTTCGGGCTCTATGAACATGCTACAAAAAAGGTTCAGTCATTTTCAAAGGGAATGAAACAACGGCTTGTTCTTGCCATGGCACTCATTCATGATCCGGAACTGCTTTTTCTTGATGAACCGACGAGTGGTCTTGATGTTGCAAGTACCCAGCTCATCCTCTCAATGCTTCGGGAGATGAACAGCCGTGGGGTGACGATATTTCTTACCACTCATAATATGGAAGAAGCAAATAACCTCTGTCACCGGGTTGGAATTATCAGATCAGGAACCCTGATAGCAATCGATTCTCCGGAAAAGCTCAAGAGTACTATTGATCAGATCCATCAGATCGAGATAAGTGTGGATGGCAGCCTCTCCAAAGAGGATCTTCTCAGTCTTTCCGGCATCACGAATGTTGTTCAAAAAGGGGACAAGTGGATTATCTCTGTAGATAATCGCGACATTGCTGTCAGGTCTCTTGTATCTTTATGTGAGCAGAATAATCTTGCAATACTTTCACTCCACACCCTGCTCCCATCACTTGATGAAGTATTTTTACGGCTGACAAATGGAGAGTCATCATGAACGCCCTCATGATACCGGTGCAGGTACGGCGTGCCTGGGCCATAGCAAAGAAGGATATCAGGATTTATTATTATAAACCGCCGGTTCTGATTTCTGGTATTTTAATGCCAATTTTCCTGTACCTTGCATTCCTCATGGGAAATAAACCACTTCCGATGTCATTTCTTATCGCCGGTCTCTTAGGCATGACGCTCTTTTTTACCGCAACAGCTGTCTCACCGGTTATATTTCCCTGGGAAGGACAGGCCAGAACCCTTGAACGTCTTATTTCCTGCCCGGTTGCTCCGGAATCAATCATCCTTGGAGATATGATGGCATCATCGGTATTTGGTGTCGCAGTAACGTTGGTTGCACTCGTTATCGGTCTTATCCTTGGAGCAATGGTTATGCACTGGATTTTACTCCTCTGTGCTATTATTCTCGGAGCCTTATGCTTTTCAGCAATCGGAATTCTGTTATCTGTTCCGCCAACTGCCGTTCCCCAGAACATCATGCTCTTATCCACTCTGGTAAAATTCCCCCTGATATTCATCTCCGGGGTTTTCATTCCGGTAGATCAGATGCCTGCAGTGGGTCAGATGATAGCCCTCATTTCACCACTCACATACTTTACCGATATTGCACGGTTTTCATACACCGGTTCAGGAAGTTTCCCGATACTTTTTGATCTTGGAATGCTCCTGGGATTCACGATCATACTGATAGTGGCAAGTGTGGTTCTTCACAAGAAAACCATGCCACTCCGGATATAAACTTTTTAAAAAAGAAATATCGTTCTGGTTTTCAGGAACTCTTCATTCCGAACGTGATATTCTGAATTATCGGATATATCGATGAAGACATGCTGGAAACCTTCGTTCCGACAAGTCCTGCTGTGAGAAGATTCTGTTCGACCGGAATCTCACCGATGATCCGTTCCGCTGGCAGGTCTTTTCTCATCTGGGTACTGATTTCAGGCGTAACCTTATTGAGCACAAAATACAGCGGAAGATTCATGGATGCTGTCATATCAATCGCCTTTTGAGCAAGGAGGACCGATTCATATGATGGATCAAGAACCATCAGAACCGCATCAGTCCCTTCTTCCACACCCCTCCCAAAGTGCTCCAATCCTGCTTCAGTATCGACGATAACCATCTCATTGGAACGAAGCTTCAGGTTTTTCAAAAACTGTTTTGCGATAAAACCCATGGGACAGGCACAGCCCTCTCCTGCATGATGTATCTTCCCGACCGATACCAGTCGTACCTTTCCATTTTCAGTTATACATGCAGGCGGGATGTCATTGATGTTCCATTCCTGCTCGAATAACTTCAGATTCATCAGGCCATCCGGGTTTTTCATGGCTGACATCATCTTCCCCATGAGTTCTTTTTTTCCTCCCATCTGGTCCATGAGGTCGGTCGGAGGGGCCACTCCCAGAAATCTGTGCAGTCCGATGTTAGATTCATCAGTATCCACGACAACAACATCTTTGCCAGTCTGTTCATAGTACTGTGCCAGGAGAGCGGTAAGAGTGCTCTTTCCACTTCCTCCTTTTCCACAAATGAGCATCTTCATTTTAATCACAGGTAGGTAATTTTTTCATCGCTATTCGAATTCAATATCTTATTTTGGAAACTGGTTGGAATCCCACCACAGACAGATCCGAATGGTATCTCCGGTTTCAATAAGCTGATCACCTTCATTCGTTACTTTATCTGAAAAGTACGACCAGATGAGGGAATCATGGTCCTCTGAGCATCCAATCTGCTTTCTCATTTCAGAGATTATCACATCCCTGGATTGATACTTTTTCTGATATTTCATCTCATGGACGGTCATATGCGGATAAATTCCCTTCTGATAAAGAACGTTATAGAGCACATCAGCCTTCGGTCCATGATGGTAGGCATCATCATGAATCTTCGGCCATAAATATTCCATATGACGCTCCCAGGGAGTTGTTCCAGCAAACCAGAAGAGGTAAATCTGACCTGCGGAGACCTCCTGCATTTTATCGATTGCCGCACTGATATCCGGCATACCAAGCGAATAAGACGCAATAATGATGTCAAAAGTTCCGTCGAGATCATCAGAAGGAATAATATCTTCCCATCGCTTCTGGACAATTGTCAGGTTGGTGATGTGTTCACTATCAGCCTGCTCCTTCATCACGGCAACCATTCCGGGGGATGGTTCCACTGCTGTCACTGATCCTGCCCGGTGTGCAAAAGGAATCGCCAGAGTCCCCGGACCTGCTCCAATATCTAAAATTCTGCTGTTTTTAGTGATCGAAAGACGTGATAATACCTGCTCAATACGTTCCGGATTCTCTTTTGACATATTCAGAAATTCATATGCCCGTTCTTTCGAATCCCATAATGATGCACAGTCACCGACCGATCTGAATCTGCTTCCTGCTTCATACTGTCTGGTCCATACCTCTGCCCAATTCATTGTTTCCTCCATGTCGAAATTATAATCAGGACGCTTCACACGGATGGATGCCTGGAACAATACATCTGACTCCTCCAACCATCCCCATCATGACCGGAAGACCATAGACATCTTCGATGATATCCGGAGTTACGGCATCAAAATTTCCATGGAAATGAATATTCCCATCTTTTAGGAAGATAAACCGGTCTGCATACCGGAACGCCTGGTTTAAGTCATGCATCGTCATCACTGCGGCAATCCCATGTTCCCGGACAACGTCAACAATGGTAGAGAGAATTTCTACCTGGTTTTTCAGATCAAGACTGCTGGTTGGTTCATCAAGGAGCAGGATTCTTG